>CANQWT010000034.1 GCA_947627635.1 uncultured Bacilli bacterium | reverse complement strand
GGGGGGGGTACTTTTAATAAGATATAATGACACTAGGATGGTGTCATAATGAAGAAATATAAAGAAGTAAAGACAAAAGAAGAAAGTAATAAAAGAGTAAAAAGAAGTATAGTTCTAATGAGTATTCTAATACTAATAGGAATAACAATATTTATAGGAACAAGTTATGCTCTATTTAGTATCATGGTAGAAGGAAAGAAAAAAGTATCTATACAAACAGAAACATTTAAAGTAGATATGGAAGATGGAGAATATATCAAAGTAGATGCCTTAGGAACAATGAGTGATGAAGAAGGAAAGATGAGTAAACCATATACATTCACAGTTACAAAAAATGCAGGAAAAATAGGAGCATATTATAGTTTATATCTAACAGAAGAAAGTGGAGAGTTAAATACATACTACTTAAAGTATGAACTAAAAGGAACAGATGGAAGTATAAAAGAAGGAAGGATAGGAACATTAAGTCGATTTAATATCAACCAATATCTAGAAGCAGGAGGAAGTGTGACCTATGAATTAAGACTATGGTTAGATAAAGATACCCCAAATAGTGAACAAGGAAATAGTTATCAAAGTAAGATAGCCTTAGAAGGAAGTCAAATAGCCAAAGAAGGAATAGTAATATTTACTTATAATGGTAAAGAATATAATGAGAAGTCAGATAATAATACAGTAACAATACCATTAGATTTAGATAGTGATGAGAATGCCAAAGTATTAGTATGTAATAATGAAGCAATACCAAGTTATGAAAACAAAACTTTAACGATAAAGAATATATCAGAAGAGACTTCATGTAAAACATATTCTTCATTACTAGAAGTATCAAATCAAATGGATGATACCTACAACAATATAGTTTTAATCAAAGATGAAAACTATATAGACGAGCGAATGGAATTTACCAATAAAAAAGGCACAATTGATTTAAATGGACATACTATAACTTTTACTCGTAAAGAAAAAGTTGGGTCTTCAATAGCTTTTTATAATAGTAGTGAATTTACAATTAAATCCTCTAAAAATTCTGGCGGAATAGTTTTAGACCTTTCTCATGTTACAAATCAAAATAATGCTTTGATAGCTATATTTGATAATGTAAATTTGACCATAACTAGTGGATACTATGGTTCCAATACTGGTAGTGGAAATTATGCAACTATCGAGGTTGCAAATCATCCAAAGGATAAAAGAGCCATTTTAAATATTGATGGAGAAGAAGCAGACAATTGTACAGCAAATATAGAAGATTATCATACAGGATTATGTATATATAATAATCGTGCTGCAGCTGCTAAAAACAATGGTGGAAGTCTAAATGGAATTGTAAATATTTATGGAGGTAGTCTAGTTGGGGATAATCATGCTTATATGACAGATGCACCAGGTGGTGAAACAAATATCTATGGTGGCTATTTTAATGGAATAAATCATTCTATTTATGTTGCTGCAAATAATAGTGTTCAAACTATTCGTATCTGTGGAGGAAAATTTGCGTCACCAATAGACATATACACAACTGCTAATACAATACCCATATATTATAGGAATGGAATAACTTGGAAGAATGGGTCTACTCCAACTATAGATGGTACTTATCAGAATACCGTGCAACTAAAACCTGATTTAAACTGCAAATACTAAATCTTTTTTGCAAATTCCTCTTAAAAAACATTATAATAAGTGTAGAGGTGATTTGCTTGGTAGTAGGAGTACTTGTAGAAGTAACAAATAAAAACGTCGATAAAATCTTTGACTACAAAGTTTCAGAATGCCATCAAGCAAAAATAAAGATAGGTGTTCGAGTAAAAGTTCCTTTTGCAACAAGAACTTTGGAAGGCTTTGTTTTAGAAATAAAAGAGGATACGACTGAAGATAGAAAGTTAAAAGAAATTATTGATATAATTGATGATGACATAATCCTAAACGATGAGTTATTAGCTCTTGGTAAAAAAATGCAAGAAATGACACTGTCTTCTCTCATTTATTGTTATCAGTCAATGTTACCTAAAAGTTTAAAAGCTGGAGGTAAAAATAAAGCTCACAAGAAATTTGAAACCATCTTTCGACCAATTAAGGAAATTGATGATAGCTTAACAGAAAGCCAAAAAGAAATATTAAGTCAATTTCATGGAAAACCACTGAAACGAAGTGCTTTAAAAGAAATTTCTCTAGCAAGACTTAAGCTATTAGAAAGTAAAGGTTATTTAGAAGAATACGAAGAAGAAGTTTATCGGAATTCTTTTACTATTGGTTCAAAGGAAAATTATCCTTTAACAAAAGACCAACAGAATGTAGTCGATACAATTTTAAAAAGTTCTTCCTCTATTTTTCTCCTTCATGGTGTTACTGGAAGTGGGAAGACAGAAGTATATATGGAACTCATTGAAAAAGCTTTGCAAGAAGGAAAAACAAGTATTGTTCTTGTTCCTGAAATTTCATTAACTCCTCAGATGATTAAACGATTTAGTGCTCGTTTTGGAAAGCGAATAGCTCTTTTGCATAGTGCTTTGTCAGATGGAGAAAAATATGACGAATGGCGAAGAATTGTAAGAGGAGAAGCAGATATTGTAATTGGAGCACGAAGCGCTATTTTCGCACCCTTAAAAAACATTGGTTATATTATTATTGATGAAGAGCATAGCGATTCTTATAAACAAGAAAATAATCCTAGATATGATGCGAAAGAAATTGCCAAAATAAGGGCAGAGTATCATCATGCGAAGGTAGTAATGGGAAGTGCAACTCCAACTCTTGAGTCTTATGCTAGAGCAAAAAAGCAAGTCTATCAGTTACTCACACTTCCAAATCGTGTTGGAAAAGGAACTCTTCCTACAGTACACATTGTCGATATGAATGAAGCAATTAAACAGTCTATGGGACACTTTTCTATAGAATTACTAACTGCCATCAAAAAAACAATTGAACGAAAGGAACAAGTAATTCTTCTTCTAAATCGAAGAGGTTATTCTTCTTTTGTAACCTGTAAAAATTGTGGTTATGTAGTCAAATGCCCAAGCTGTGATATTACCTTAACCTATCATAAATCTTCAAATACTTTACGTTGTCACTATTGTGGTTATGGTACAAATCTTCCTAAAGTTTGTCCTTCCTGCCAGGAAGATGCGATTAAAGATTTAGGAGTAGGTACAGAGAAAATTGAAGAAGAACTAAAAAAATATCTTCCTAATGCAAGAGTACTTCGTATGGACTTTGATACAACAACTAAAAAAGGAGCTCATGAAAAAATCATTACCCAGTTTGGCAAGGGCGATGCAGATATTTTACTAGGAACCCAAATTGTGGCAAAAGGACTTGATTTTTCCAATGTTACCCTTGTTGGAGTTATCAATGCTGATACGTCTTTAAATATTCCTGACTTTAGAAGTAGTGAAAATACATTTTCTTTGCTCTCACAAGTATCAGGTCGAAGTGGAAGAAGTGAAAAGAAAGGACAAGTTTATCTTCAAACATTTAATCCTACACATTTTTCAATTGTGAATGCTTCTAAAAATGATTATCTTTCTTTCTATCAGGAGGAGATGAGAAATCGTTATCTTTTAAAATATCCTCCTTATTACTATTTAGTTAGTGTTAAAATTTTAGGTAAAGATGAACAAATTTGTTTTCAAGAGTCCTTAAAAATTAAAAAAGTTTTAGAGAAATATTTAAAAAACACAATTATTTTAGGACCAAATGCAGATACGATTTATAAGCTCAGTAATGTCTATCGTAATCGTATTATTTTAAAATATAAAAAAGAAGAAGCACTCTATGATATTTTGAACCGTTTGATTTTACATTATGCTAGTTCTTCTAAAGTCAAAGTAGAAGTTGATTTTAACCCAATTCATTTGTGATACAATTGCTTTTCTAATTATTTTATGTTAGTATAGGATACTAACAAGCAAGGATATGGGGAGTTTATGGTTGAGATATTGAATAAAAGTTCTTGTAGAGAACTTTATGCTATGGCAGGACAACTTCATGAAAAAGGTGAAGTGGCAGCATCTAGAAAAATTTATGAAGCTTTAATTGGAACAAGTTATAATGATATGGCGATTACGAAACTTGTGGATATTTATTTTTCAAGAGATTATTTTTTAAATATTCGAACTATCTTAGGAGAGTATCAAAATAAGGAAAGTAAAGAATACCTCTATCAAATGGCTTATCTTGAAAAGATGGAATTGAATTTTAAAAAGGCAATGGATTATTATGAACAGGCCTTTCGCTATGAACAAAATTTGGAAAAAGTATTACACCATATCGTTCATCTAAAAAAATCAGTAGGAGAATTAGAACTTTCTAAAAATTTATCTCAAGCATTGCTTCAAACTAAAAATTATAAAGATTCTGCTTTTGAAGATTTATGCGGAATTGCCTTGATTACAAATGACAAAGAGAGTGTAAGAACTCTTTTAGAACTTGCTCCTTCAATTGGCAAAAAAGACCCTAAAGATTTACGAATTTTAAGTAAGTTTCTTGAAGGTGAATTAAAAAGACCAAAAGAGGAACCAATTCAGTGCTATACGGTTCAAAGACTTTCAGATAGAGATGATAAACGTCTTTTTGAACATATTGAAAAACATATGGAAGGAAATAATGACAGTAATTATTTTTTAAAATATCTTGACCTTTCAAAGTTCACAGAACAATTAAAACTGAAAATGGCAAAAGTAAATCCTTTATTTATTGGTAAAACAAACCATTATAGATTTCAGATGGATTCTATTGTAGGTATTGTGGATAAAACTCCAACAACTGCTGTCAATATTATTCAAGTTGCAGGATACCCTAACATTATTACAATGTATCCAATATTACCTTCCAATGACTTTAACCAAGAAAAATTTTTGGAAAATCAAAAGGTACAACAGAAAAGAAGGGGGTATTTGTCATGAAAAAGAATGAGAAAAGAGAAATGCTTGATGAGTTTATGGCTGAACATGATGTCATTACAACTCAACAGTTAATGAATTTTAAAGTTTCCCCACAACTCATTCAAGAATGGATAAAGAATGAAGTTTTAGTAAGGGTTACTCGAGGCGTTTATCAGTTAGGAAACATTGATAATGAAGAAGATGATATTGCCTACCAAGAGTTTCAACAAGCTTTGAAAGAAGAAGACTATCAAAAAGCAGTAGAATATCTTTTGGAACTCAAACAAATTCCAAAGGAAAATGAGCTAAGCTATCATCTAGAGTTGATTTTATTAAATCGTTTTTTTCATCTTCCATTAGAATTACAAACCCAAATTCAAGCACTTTCTAAAAACAATTATCTTCTATCTTCATATAAAGAAAAAGAAGATTATAAAATAGGTCTTTTTATCCTTTCGTCAGAGCACAGTAAAGCTTTACAAAAACTCAAACAGAAATGTAAAAATGCTGGTACAGTTTTAATGAATGACGAAATCATGATGAAGTTGTTAAAGAAAACTATAGAACAAGAAACAATAGATTTTCAAACTGAAATCCAATATGAACAAGATGAAAAGTTTCAAGAGCTAGAAGAGTTTTTAAACCAGAAAAAGGAAAGACAAGCATTATCCCTTGAAGAAAAATCAGCACTCTTTCTAGTTCAAAACTTATTAAAAGGACAAGCATCTAAAGTTAAAATCAATTATTTTACCAAAGAAGAAACTTTATATGGAGCAATTTCAAACTATGACTATTTTTTAGCGAGAAAACTCATTTCTTTAGAACAAAATAGAAAATCACAAAATCTTTTAGAACCTTTACTAGATGCTTTAATCGCTTTAGATGAACAACAAAAAGAAACAGAGCAAAAGCAAAAAAAGATTTTGGCAAATGCCTTACTTCCGCAAGTTTTTTCTTGTTTATTAAGTGGACAACAAAAAGAGTTTTCATCTAAACTGAATGAATTTCTTAGTTTAAAAGAAAAAAACAGTCTTCTTCCTATTGTTCAAAATTTGGTAAGAATTAGTGTACTTGAAGAAGATTTGTGTTTCCAAAAACCACTTGAAATGTTGCTTTTAGTAAATCAAGATAACTATCAATATAATATGCTTCCTTATGTGTTGGCTTTTTCAGAAGAAGTAAGTAAAAATGTAGAGAAGGCAGAATGTTACTTCAATATACTAAAGCATGGGAAAGTATTAAATGAACCTTGTAGTCTTTGTTCTCAATTCGAAAAACTTCTACTTGAAAACAAAGAGAAAAAAGAAAATGAAAAAGCTAAATCTTTTAAAGAATTGAAAGAAAAAGTCAAAGAAACTGACTTGTAGAAGGCTTTAAAAAGATATGAAAAGGCGACAAAACTCGTCTTTTTTTCTTTTGCTCGAATAAATTTTATTAGGGTGATATATATGTTTTTCAATTTAGTGATGCTTTTTAAAAGTATGATAGGACTTACTGCTTCCTATTCTAATCAAGTTTTCCCACCTCCTTTATCCAAAGAAGAAGAGGAAGAAGCAATTCTTGAAACTTTAAAAGGAAATACCCAAGCACGAAATAAACTCATTGAGCATAATCTTCGATTAGTTGCCCACATTGTCAAGAAATTCGAACCAAAAAGTGTAGACCAAGATGATTTAATTAGTATTGGAACAATAGGACTGATTAAAGGAATAGATACATACTCCAATAAAAAAGGAACAAAAATTACAACTTATTGTGCAAGGTGTATTGAAAATGAAATACTCATGTATTTTAGAGCCAATAATAAAAATGCTAAAAATATTTCCTTAAATGAACCCATTGGTTTTGATAAAGAAGGAAATGAAATTGCAATTCTTGATGTGTTAAAAGCTCCTAAACCTGATTTTTTAGAAGAAATTAGTTATAAAGATAATGTAGAACATTTAAAAAAATATATGCATGTCTTAACTCCTCGAGAAAAAGATATTTTAGTAAGAAGATATGGACTTGAAAATCAAGATGAACAAACGCAAAAAGAAATCGCCAAAGAAATGAAAATTTCTAGGAGTTATGTTTCACGAATAGAAAAAAGAGCGCTGATTAAAATCCTAAGAGAATTTATGAAGGATAATTACTACGAACGTGAATAAAATACGTTCTTTTTGGAAATGATAAACATAAAAAGAACTAGACAATTGTTTGATATAGGACTATAATAAAGTTAAAGAAAACGGTCGAAATAAAGAAATAGGAGTGTATGAAGTAATGAAAGGAAGAACGCTTAAAAAGAAGAAATTGTTTTTGCTTTTAGCATGTGCTTTTTTAATCGTTATTTTTTTGTTACTTCTTTTATTTTGGATGACCCCAAAGTTAAGAATGAAGGGCAAAGATACTTTAACTATTAACTTAAATGGAGTTTATAAGGAACAGGGTGCCAAAGCTATTTTTCAAGGTGAGAATATCTCCGATGAAGTAAAAAAAGAAGGTAAAGTCAATACGAAAAAAGAAGGAACCTATAAAATTACTTATCGGGTTAAGAAAGGAATATTTGAAACAACGGTAACAAGAACAGTTATTGTCAAGGATATAGAAAAACCTAAAATTGAGCTTGTTGGAGGTGATGAATTATATCTTTGTAAAGATGAAAAATTTAAGGAGTTAGGTTATAAAGCAACAGATAATGCTGATGGAGATATCACTGATAAAGTGAAAGTCAAAGAAGAAAAAGACCAAGTGACTTATGTCGTTAAGGATAAAGAAGGAAATGAGAAAGAAGTCAAAAGGAAACTGATTTATAAAGATAAAACTGCTCCTGTGATTACTTTAACGGGTGGTGAGATTACTTCAACTTTCTTGAATGAGCCATACCAAGAATTAGGCTATAAAGCAGTGGATAACTGTGATGCAGATTTGACAGCGCAAGTTATCGTTTCTGGAACTGTTGATACAGCATCTCTTGGAAGTTATGAACTTACTTATGAAGTAGAAGATAAAGCTGGTAATAAGGGAAGTGTTAAAAGAACTGTCAATGTAGTCGAACATACACGAAAAGGAACAATTTATCTTACTTTCGATGATGGCCCAAAAGAAGGAACGACCAATGTGATTTTGGATATTTTAAAAGAAGAAGGTGTAAAAGCGACGTTTTTTGTAACGAATAGTGGTCCTGATTATTTAATAGAACGAGAAGCAAAGGAAGGACATACAGTAGCACTACATACAGCAAGTCATAATTATCAAACAGTCTATACTTCTGTTGAAGGCTATTTTAATGATTTACAAATTGTTCATGATAGAGTAGCACGCATCACAGGTCTTGATGCTAGAATTATAAGATTTCCAGGAGGAAGTAGTAATACAGTTAGCCGAAAATATAATGTTGGAATTATGTCTGTTTTAACAAAAGAAGTATTAAGAAGAGGTTATCGTTATTTTGACTGGAACTTATCAAGTGGAGATGCAGGAGAGACAACTATAGCAAGTGGTGTCTATCAAAATGTTATTCACAATTTATCTAAAAATAGAGCCAATATGGTACTCATGCATGATATTAAACCTTATACAAGAGATGCTCTACGGGATATTATTCGTTATGGAAAAAATAATGGTTATACGTTTGAAGCAATTGGACCAAATACAGAAATGGTTACACAAAGAGTAAATAACTAATTTGAAAAAAGAATAAAAATCTTATATAATAGATATATGAGGTGAAAAGAAATGTTTTTACCAAATATGTATCAGAAAAATATCTATGAAATTCCTTATCAAAAACTGAAACAAAGAGGCATTAAATGCCTTGTTTTTGACCTAGATAATACTTTGAGATTACTGGATGAGAAAGTGCCTAACAAAGAAGTTATCTCTTTAGTAAGAAAATTAGAAAAAGATTTTCAAGTGCTTATTTTATCCAATAGTCTAAAAAAAGGTGTAATGATTTATAAGGATGCTTTAGGAGTAGAGGCAATTGGACATGCTAGAAAACCTTCTACAAAAGGGCTTCGAACACTAGCTTCTAAATTCAATTATCAACCTTGTGAAATTGCGATGATAGGAGACCAATTGGTCACAGATATTTTGTCAGGTAATCGTTTTGGTGCTTATACGATTTATCTTGATGCTTTATCTAAAAAAGATTTAAAAATTACATATCTTAATAGATTTATTGAAAGAAGAATTATAAATTTCTATCGAAGAAAAGGTAAGTTTGAAAGAGGTGCTTATTATGAATAATGAAAAACACTGTATGGGTTGTGGAATTTTATTACAAGACCAAAATGTATTACAAGAAGGATACACAACTAGTATGGAAAACAGTCTATGTCAAAGATGCTTCCGTATTAAAAATTATGGAGAGTATCAAGTAGTTGCCAAATCCAATGATGAATATATTGAGATTTTAAAAAGCGTAGGGCAAACGAAGGACTTAGTACTTTATGTGGCTGACCTTTTAAATATTGAAAAGGATATCACAGAAATTCGAAATTATATTCAGAATAAAATGATTTTGGTACTGAATAAAAAGGATGTTCTTCCTAAATCTGTTAAGGAAGAAAAAATTCGCAAATACTTTGAAAATATGGAAATGCCATTTGAAGAAGTTATTGTGATTAGTACAGAAAAAAATCAAAATATTGATTATTTATTAAAACGAATTAAATTTTATCAAACGACAAATAATGTTTATGTTGTAGGACATACAAATGCGGGAAAGAGTACGTTAATTAACAAGTTACTTAAAAATTATTCAGATAATCCAAATGAGCTTACTATTTCACCTCTTCCTTCAACAACACTAAATATGGTCAAAATGGAAATCAATGATTATTTAACGTTAATTGATACTCCGGGACTTGTTGACGTTGGTAGTATGGTTAATTTTGTGGATAAAGATATGTTTAAAAAGTTAAGTCCTAAAAAGGAAATTAAACCGAAGACTTATCAAATCAAAAAAGGGCAAGCAATTGTTATTGAAAATTTAGTTCGAATTGATTATCGAGAAGGAGAAAAAAACAGTTTTACGCTTTATATTTCAAATGATTTAAAAGTAAAGAGATTTTTGAATAATCGTCATGATGATTTGAAAGATTTATCTCGTAGAACTTATGAAATGAAGTATGATGAAGATATAGTGATTAACGGATTAGGGTTTATTAAAATTGTAAATCCTGGTACTGTGGATATTTATATCAATAAAGATATTGAAACCTTTACAAGAAAGTCACTCATTTAGAAAATGATGTGATACAATGAAGGAGAATAGACGACAAACGGTGATTATACTGATATGGTGAATACTTCATGGCCATGGTTTGAACGTGGTGGGAACCATAATAATAATGCACTCGCAGGAGTTTTCGCCTATGGTCACAATACAGGTCAAGTGAACACGAACATTTCGTTCCGCCAAGTATCGGATTACAAATAAAAATGTGAATTTGTAAAGTCTATTTATAAGAAAAAGAAAAGTAAGATGAGTAGCTCTATGCGAAAATCTTACGTTTTTTTTGCATCACTTTTTTATGCTGAATTTTCATAAATCGGGGGGGGTACTTTTAATAAGATATAATGACACTAGGATGGTGTCATATGAAATTGTTAAAGAAAAGAAGGATAGAGAAAAGCTATTTGATAGTAGTAGGAATAATCAGTTTGTTTGTAGTAATAGGCTGTGTGAGTTATGCTATGTTCACAGTAAATAAAGAACAGAAAGAAGCAATAAGAATAATCACAGGAACACTACCCGCAACTCTATCTTCAGAAGACAAAGAGTTCAAAGATAATAAGATAACAGTATCAAAAGATAGTAGTAAAGATATAACAATAACCCTAACTAATAACAATGATAGAAATGCCAAGTATAATTTCTATTATAAAGATAATATCAGTGAGAAAGTACATATCAATTATTATAAGGATACAAAAGATATCCCGCCAACAGAAGAAGGAGCAGTAATAAAGAGTAAGGAAAGTCAAAGTTATAAATTAAAGATAACAAACTTAACAAATGAAGATATAACAGTAGAGTTTGGGAGTATAGGAGGATTAGAAAACAAAGAGTTAAGTTTTCCAAATAATGGAAGAATAATAGAGGGGATAGTAGTAGAAGTAGAGAAGCCAACAGACAATATGATACCAGTTGTTTATAATGAAAGTAAAAAGAAGTGGATAACGACTACATATGATGACCCAAATTGGTATAACTATGATAAACAAGAGTGGGCAAATGCAATAACAGTAAGAGAGAATGTAAGAAGTAGTTATCAAGTTTCAGGAAAAGAAGTAGATATAGAAAATGACGTACTAACTATGTTTGTGTGGATACCGAGATATTCATACACGATAAAGAGTGAAGATGGAACAAACTACTATGGAAAGAAAGAGGAAGGAAGAAGTGATAATCCAACACGGTTTTCACCTGGAGAGATAGACGTGAAGTTTATTGATGCCTCTACTACAGACAATGAAAGTGCACAATACACAGGAGAAAGAGCAAGTGAATGGTTTACACCTCCTGGATTTACATTTGGAGATAAGAACTTATCAGGGATATGGATAGGCAAGTTTGAGACAGGATATATGGGAGCAACTACAAGAGAAGAAGCGGAACATGATACAGAAGAACCAAATAAAGTAATAATCAAACCAAATATTACATCATGGAGAGATATACGAGTATCAACATTAGAGTTAGTGTCTATGGGAATAACAAAGAAAGGAAACATATATGGCTTTGACCAGAGTATTTATGATAGTCATGCAATGAAGAATACAGAATGGGCACTAATTTCATATCTTACTCAAAGTCAATATGGAAAATATGGTAATTCTTTATATACAGGAGCTAATAAAGAAGTATATATGAATAATAATAGTGAATATGTGACAGGATGTTCATCAGGAAAAAATACAGCAGAAAGTATAACAACGTGTGATAATCATTATGATGATTTAATAAATCAGGGAGAAGGACAAGGCTATGCCGGAGCCGGAGCATCTTCAACAGGAAATATTACAGGAATATATGATATCAATGGAGGAGCCTGGGAATATACAATGGGAGTACTAGAAAAAAGAAGTGGATATACACAAGGAGCAAATTCAGGGTATAAAGGACAACTTACAAATGAAAGTACCATTGAAGGACGAGAATGGTCAGATGATAAATATTATGATTTTTACACAAGTAATGATCCCATGACAGCTTGTAATGGTTCTCCGTGTAAAGGTCATGCTTTAGGTGAATTTTTAGGATGGTATGATGATACTGTTAATATAGTAACTACTACAGCTCCATGGTCTAGTCGTTGTAGTTATCCTGGTGGAGGTGCAAGGACAATAGCTTTTCATTGTCATCATTATTATGGAAATGCAGATGGCAATGGTTCGTTCCGTGTTGTCTTAACTCCTAACTTATAATTTTGACAAATTCTAATTTGAAACAAATCTTATGTTATTCTAAAAAAAGAATAGACGGCAAACGGTGATTATTCTACTATGGTGAGTACGACGAACCCATGGTCAGATCGTGGTGGTAAACATGATAATGGTGCGAACACAGGTGTTTTCGCATTCAGCAATTGGTATGGTAATGTAAACAACAATGTTTCGTTCCGCCAAGTGTATGATTACAAATAAAAAATTTCATTTGTAAAGTCTATTTATAAGAAAGAAGAAAAGTAAGATGAGTAGAGCTTCTCTAAAATCTTACTTTTTATGATGAAATAAAGAAAAACACTTGAATAATAAACGTTTGTTTTATATAATTTTAATTAGGAACATTTGATGTGAGTGTCTGCCTCCACTCTTGAAAAAGAAAAGGAGGTGAGTAAAAATGAGTAAACGAGT
>CANQWT010000033.1 GCA_947627635.1 uncultured Bacilli bacterium | reverse complement strand
ACAAGGTCGAACTTTGTGAGTTCATCTTGAACCTTGTATTATTTTTATTTCCTATCATAATGTTTCTTCAAATAAAGTTTATCTTTATTTGTTATTTACTTAAAAATAGTTTATAATATCTTCTCGTATCTTAGTTTACCTAATTATTTTTTTATGTATACTGGATACTTATTGTAGATTATGAATTTACGGGCAGTTATTTCTTTTTAAAAAAATTTTTCCAAACTGCACGGCTTTTTGTGTGCCTTAATTTTCAATTTTGGCTCTTTTTTTGCTTCATTTTTATACTTTTTTCTTTCTTTTATCGTCGTTTTTCTTTTATTTTGCGTGCATTTAATTTTTTATCTCTTATTTTTTCTTTCCCGTGCATTTATCTCTGTAGTTAACGTTTTGACGGGAAAACTTTCATAAAAACAATAAGATATATGTTAGTGAAAGTAAGAAAATGTGCAAATTAGGTGATATTATTGTTGTTAAAGAATTTAAAGATAAAACAGGTGCATTATTCCTAAACATTCATTTGTTATAATCAATGATGAACTGGATTTTACTGAAGGATTAAAATATGATTTTATTTCTAATATTGTTTGTAGTTTTCATAATGAAAAAAAGATTCAAGCTAGATAAACTAAAAACTGAACCTTATTCAAAAATAATTATTGATAATAATTACATAAAAACAAATAATATTTGTTCTGTTAATGTTCCTATGAATTTAGATATTGCATATGATAAATATAAAAATCCGTCATTTAGTTGAACATAGCTATTAAAAAATAAACAAAAGTAATTTACTAGTTTATTTTTTTACTATATCAACATTAAAATACTTACTAAACACCTCTATACTATTATCAACGATATTATCAAATTTTCCATCACAATCTAATTTAGTATAAACATTACAAGGATAAGAGATAATAATATTATATCCAATAGAAATAGTCATATTTGTCCTATGAGTATTTTTATAACTATTATCGACTACTTCCTTATACCATTTATAAATATCAGGAATATATTTTTTTATCAAATCTATATTATCTTCTATCAATAGTTTAAAATCAGTATATTTCATTCTTTTTGACAATAATTCACTTACTTCTCTTGGGATAATTCGCCCCTTAGAAGAATTTATATCAAAATAATTTAAATAGCTAAAATGATCTCTAAACAAAATATAAGGAACTATAGAATACTCAGCACCATATTCATTTGTCTTATCATTTATAAAAAAATCGACAAGACTCTTATTTCTATAATAATAATTATTAAACTCTTTTGTATAAGAGACAAGTTCTCCAGTCCAAATATGAGCCTCCAAAGAATTATCATTTTCATTAAATCTATATTGCATCTCAGAAACAAAATTATTCTTTAAAAGAAAAGCTCTTCTATTTTCAAAACAAGGATGAATCTCTAATTTATTCTTATTACAATAATTTAAAAGTAATTTATATATTCTTATATTTATTAAATCGTTTTTATCATACTCATTATATATAATCTTTTCATCTTTCATCTTTTTTAAAATTTCTTTAAAATTAAAATCAAACCAATGAGAATATTTATAATCTATAAACTGCAAATAATCACTTATAAAAAAGTCAGTTGAATAATATTTAGATAATACCTTAATAATAAAACTCCAATTAATATTAATAGGTTTTTTATAATATTTTTTATTACCAGTATAAGATCTTATTTGGTTTAATACTTGATTTTCAGGAATAGTTTTATCTAATTTAACTTCAATATAAATTAATTTATCACCAACAAGTAGAACTATATCAGGAATAGGATTCTTAGCTTGATTACTTTTACTATCTATAAATCCTTTAATTCCTATATCAGTAAGACAAACAGGAATAAAGTCTTTTATTTTCTTACCATTATTATTAATATAATGTTTTATAGTATTATTACCAACATGAGAAAACACATAATCAATATTTCCCTTAACTCCAATTTTTTCAAGTAATTCTTTATGAAATTTTTTATATCTTCTTCCTTCCAGTAAAATTCTTGCTAAAACCCTACTTATATTATCCTCATGATATTTACCGCCACCAAAGTAATCAAAAATATTTATATGACTATTATATATATTATCCTCCATATTATAATACCTCCACACTAAATATTATAACAAATTTCATTCAAGAGGAGGCCTCTATAATGAATGAAAAGAATATAACGAAGTTTCCAAAAGTTTTTTTCAATTAGAGCAACCTACTATAACAGCTAGTGAAGCATTGAAAGATGCTATTCCTGTTGAATAGGAAGAGGAAAAGGAAAAAGTACAACTTGAGGATAAAAAAAGTAAGATTTTGACATAAAAGCTACTCATCTTACTTCTTTTTTTCTTACAAATAGACTTTACAAATCATTTCATTTTTACTTGTAATCCGATACTTGGCGGAACGAACCCCATTCGAGCACTTGACCATTATCTCTACTAAATGTGAAAACACCTGCGTTTCCAGAATTGTTGTAGTTACCACCACGAGCCGACCATGGATTTGTCGCATCCACCATCCAATCTCTATCACCGTATCTCGTCTATTCACTCAATAGTTTAACATGAAATGAAAATAAAGTCTTCTTCATTTAAAACAGCTTGATAACGTCTTGGAATGTAATATAAAGCATTAAAGCAAGTAATAGGAAAAGGAAAACAGTATGTATCATATTTTCTATTTCTGGTTTTACTGGGCTTCCTTTAATTTTCTCAATAATTATAAAGAGAATATGTCCACCATCAAAAGCAGGAATAGGAAGTAAGTTAATAAATCCTACATTGATACTTAATAGAGCAAACAAATTTAATAAGTTAACAAAGCCTGCTTTTCTTTGTTCCCCAACAATCGAATAAATTCCCACAGGACCCGATAGTTGATTTAAGCGAACAGAACCTGTGAATAAGTATTTGACAGTGATAAACATTTGCTTAAATAAAGAACCTGTTTTTCTTATCATATAAGTAAAGGCAGAACCAATTCCATATTCTTTAACTTTAGAAGACATCGTAATACCATATTGATATTCAGTTGTTTTCTTAGTTTTGACTTTTTTAGGACTGACCTTTATAGTTTCAATATCCCCATCTTGTTTTTGAACCTTGAAAGTTGTTGCTTTCTTATGTTGGTCTACAGCAAGATATAAAGCAATATCATCAGATGTAGAAATCTTATGCCCATTGACTTCCAAAATTGTATCATTTTTTCTTAATCCAGCTTCATAAGCACGAGAATCCTTTGTAACATCATACAATACAGGGTCCATATTTGGTGCTCCCCAAAAAAGACCTATTGCAAAAAGCACTAAAATTGCAGAAATAAAGTTAAAACCAGGTCCAAAAAACATAATCAAAAATCGTTGCCATGGCTTTTTAGCTTGTAACTTTTTACTTTTTGGCACCTTTTTATCATCTTCTACTTCTTCACCTGCCAAAGAAACAAATCCTCCAATTGGAATTAGACGAATACTATATAATGTTTCATCCTTTTTAGACTGATGACTCCAAATGCGAGGTCCCATACCTATTGCAAATTCATAGACATAAACACCCATTTTTTTGGCAAATAGGAAATGACCTCCCTCATGAATTAAAATAATCGCACCTAATATAATGATAAATAATAGTAATGTCATAAGCACCTCCTATAAAATTTCTATCAATAAAACAAATGCTAAAGAGACAAAAATTAAACTATCAAAACGGTCTAGAATTCCACCATGTCCAGGAATAAGATTTGAAAAATCTTTCTGTTTGTAACTTCTTTTTATCGCAGAGAAAACCAAATCCCCCATCTGACCTATGATGCACAAAAGCGCAGTCAATAAAATTAAAGGAACAAGTGGCATACTTTGATTGATGACTTGATTATAGAAAACCGATGCTACAAAGGTACCCATTAACACTCCTCCAACTAATCCCTCCACAGTCTTATGTGGAGAAATCTTGGATAAAGGATGTGTTCCAATATATTTTCCAGTTACTAACGCAAAAGTATCAGTCATAGTTGTAATCAATAATAAATATATGAAATATGAAAGGTCATAATTCCTTGTCAAAATGAGTAAATTGAACGAAAGACCTATAAATAAAACTGAACCAACTAAGAAGAAAGCATCTTTTATTTCATATTCTTCTTGCTTCTTTACAAAAATCATTGGTAGTAAAAAGGCAAAAATTACAAAAGCCACCACTCTAAAATCAAGAATAGATGTAAAGACATTTTGTGTATAATTCATAAGAGTAAAAAAGGCCACTAAAATATAAGCAAGTATTTTGAGTAGAAATGGAAAAGGCTTTTTCTGTTCTCTCATGTGTAAAAGTTCATATAGACTAAATAAAGATAAGAGTGCCATAAAACAAGCAAATGGAACTTCGCCAATCAATAGTAATGGCACCATAATCGCTACAAGTACAATTGCACTTAAAATTCTTGTTTTCATTAAATCACCTACTTTTAAGTATATACGAAAATGATAGTTTGGACAAGTATCCACTCTAAATCAGGAAAGAATTTGACAGAAAGAAGTAATCCCTTTAGAAAACCATTTTGCAATTTCGTCTTCTCGGTTGATTTCTTCTTTTCCTTGAATGATTGTCAGCCGTCCATCATAGTAGATAGGATAGTTGTTTTTCTTGTCATCTTGCAATGCATAACTCTCATTTTCTTGCAGTTTTAAAGGATTTCCTAAAATCACCATAGCATCCACCCGGCCTTTTACTACCATTTCCATAGGCAAAGCACCAAATTTTTCCTTGACACCTAGTAAAAGTTCGTCAAGTTCTTGATTCGATAATTCTATGGAAAGTGTAACACTTTGATAATTTAGTTTTGTAAGATAATAAACACTATAGGAATTTGCAACATTTAAAGAATATCCTCCAATTTTAGGAGCTGGCGTAAGGATAGCTTCCTCCGTAAAAATCCTTTCATCAGAAGATGAGAACTTCCACTCATTCCTTGGACGAACTTGATAGATTTTAATATCATTCATATTTCCATTTTCTAAATAGATACGAGAAAATTTTTCCAAATCAACATTTTTTAAAGCCTCTTGATTTCTAGCATACAAAGTATGCATAGGTTTCTTGATTTGACATGTTTGTTTTTCAAAAGTAACTTCATGAATAGGTCTTTCTAATACTTCCGTTCTTTTCGCAATTAACTTTTCCACAGCTTCACGTCTTAGAGCATTGACTTCTCCTACACGAATAAAGATATCACTCGACATATCAATAGTAACATTATCCTCTACAAAAGGAGTATCCGATAATCTTGTAAGTAGTTTTTCTAACTCTTCCTTGGTCATCTTAGAGGTTTTTGCCTGTTCAACAACATTTCCTTCTACTACAACCTGATTTGTAAAATCACTCATGATAAGTTTGAGTTTATCACCTTTCTTTGCAGATAAAACTATATTGACTTTCACTCTTCGTCTTGAAATATTTTCTAAGCTTTTTTGTAAGTGAGAACTAGAAGTCTTATAAACCATGTCCTTTTCTTTTAAGCCAACTTTGTTTTCTAAGATAGCAATTTTTCCCTGTTCAACTTTAGATGTTAAAGCATCCCTTTCATCATAAAGAAAATTAACCATCATTCCTTTTTTACTGTTTTGAAAACGAATACCATCTTCTTGATAAAGCGTATCAGATAGCCTTACATAAATCTTTTTAGGAGTGACTTTGCATACTTCTCCTATCAATAATCCAACATGATTTGGCGATTTTGAATTGATTAAGTCTACTTCATCAAATAAATGACCTTTGGTAAATTCTCTAAAAAATAAGATTTTCAACTCATCTAAATCCTTATCTGTCGGTAAAAGACCATCTAGTAATTTACGATAATAACGAGTTACCGCAGAGACATATGCTTTTGATTTCATTCTACCTTCTATCTTTAAACTTACAATATCACTATCTAAAAGGCTCTTGAAAGAAGGAGCTGTATGTAACTCTTTCATGGATAGTAAGTATCCTTCTTTCATCTTTTCTTTTCCTTGAAGTAGTCTATAAAACATTCTACAACTACCAGCACATTCCCCACGATTTGCACTTCTTCCACCATTGAGAAAGCTAAAAAGACAATTTCCTGAATAACTTACACAAAGAGCACCATGAATAAAAACTTCTTTTTCAAGAGGTGTCTTAATTGAAGCAATTTCTTGAAGAGACATTTCTCTTGGAAAGACTACTCTTTTGACACCGATTTTTTCAAACAAGCGAAGGGCATCTTCACTACTACAATTGGCTTGAGTTGAAGCGTGAATTTCAAGGTCAGGATATTTTTCTCTACAAAGACAAATCATTCCAATATCTTGCATTAAAATTGCATCAACACCCCATTTATAAAGTTGTTCAACTTGCTCTAAAAAATGACTAGTTTCTTTTTCTTTAATCATCGTGTTCATGGTCACATAGACCTTTACACCATATAAATGTCCCATATCAATTGCTTTTTTTAACTCTTCTAAAGTAAAGTTTTTAGCATAAGCTCTAGCACCAAAAGAAGTTCCTGATAGATAAATAGCATCTGCCCCATTGTTTAAAGCAGCAAGAAAGCACTCATAATCTCCCGCAGGACAAAGTAATTCTTTTTTAGCTAATTGGTTGGGCATTACAACTTCCTCCATCTAAAGTTGACTTTTCAAAAACTTTGGTATTGTCTTTGTTATCGTAACAGGTAAGACTATATTTAAAAGTCAGTGTCTTGGTATCTGCTTTATTAGTCTCTGGTTTTGTTCTATAAACTCTTACTTCTAAAGCTGAACAGTTATATCTTTTTTCAGCATAAGGCTTTAATAAATCTGCTTTGATAAGAGTATCATAAGGAATAGAGACACAGCCTTGCCATTCAGGATAAGCAGTCAAACTTGTTTTTCTATCCTCTACATATAACTTCGCAGCACGTACTGCGCTTTCTGCATAAAGCTCATATCCCTTTTTCTTATTCTGATTTCTAAACCCATTGATAGATGGAACGATTAGAACTAGTACAATTCCCATAATCACAATAACCGCAAGTAACTCAACTAACGTAAAACCTTTTCTTTTCATTTTTATTCACCTACTTTTATTTTACAACATTTCTTACTAAAATTCTCACCTTTATTCGAAAAAAAGAAACTACTCGACTAACTCAAGCGTTTCTATTTCATCCACAATTGCTTCTTGCTGTTCCACAATAATTTTAAGTTTTCGTTTAAATATCTTTATATTTTTATTGAGTAAGTCTGCTTCTTGTTCAGTTTTCTCCGCTTTTAACAGTGCTTCATTGACAATTCTTGAAGCATTATTTTTAGCATCACTAATAATTAAATCCGCTTCTTCTCTTGCCAAACGTTTTACATTATCTCCTGCTTTTTCAGCATTGAGAAGAGCTTTTTTCATTGTATCTTCTAGGTTTGCGTAGTGGGAAAGTTGTTCTTTTAACTTCTTAATTTCTTCTTTTTGACTGGCACATTTGGAAACAATTCCTTCGGTTTCTTTGATAACTTCTTGAACAAAATTGTTCACCTCTTCACGATTATAGCCATTTGTCTCATAGTTGAATTTTTCCACTTTCCTCACCTCCACTTCGGTAAGCTAGATTTATTTACCAGTTAAAATCGTCATCCTCTTTTTCCGCACGTTTTGGTTTTGGTGGTTTTGGAGGAGTATCATCTGTAATTTTTCCTTCAACATTAACGTTATTAGGTGTACATAGGAAAATACCTCCACCTAATTTTTGTAAATCTCCCCCTATTGCATAAAGTGTTCCACTTAAAAAATCAACAATTCTCTTTGCTTGGTCAGGTGTTACTCTTTTTAAGTTTACAACAACTGCATTTCTTTCTTTCAAATGGTCTGCGATTTGTTGACTTTCAGAATAAGCACGAGGCTCTAAAAGCATCATTTTGCTTCCACCCGTTCCTTGATTATAACTATATTCTTCACGAGATACTTTATAGTACTCTTCTTCTTTAATTTCTTCCTCTGGCTCCTCATCGCCACCGATTAGTTTTTTTAGTTTATCTAATGCCATATTATCTCCTCCATCTTATTTTCTTTATTTTAGCACATTTAATAAGGTGCTTGCAAGTAGTTATAATGCTATTTTTGCTGATACCAAATCGAAGTCACATCAACGTTATTCGAAAGTGGTTCAGGATTTGGTTTTTCAAAGTGCATGGAAATTGGTAGTCTAAATGCTTGCCCAAAGGCGATACAATTTCCTGGTTTCAAACTTTTTAATTGTTCTACAACTTCTTTGGAAATATCTGGAACCATATTTCTAATATAATCCAAATCTTTAGGATGTAGAATTCTTAGAATAATAAAGTTCGAGCACTGAGAAATTGCAGTATCTGAAAGTTCACAAGGTCTTTGGGTAATCAGTCCTAATAAGACACCATACTTTCGGCCTTCTTTCGTAATCCGGTCAAAAATATTATATCCAATAATATCCACATCTTTATCATTTTGTACGTATCTGTGAGCTTCTTCAATAATAATATGAAATGGAACACTACCACGATGTGGATTTTCAACGGCATAGTTGAATAAAATTTTAGAAATGATTTTCGTAATAACTTTCGCCATTCTATCATCTACGTAGTTGATATTGAAATTGACAATTTGACACTTCACACCCGTATAATGTGTCAACAATTTAGAAATATAGGCACTTCTTGACATATAGTCTTTACAGTCAAAGTAAAGGCTCGCAGGACTTTCTACTAAGGAATGTAAACGAACACTTAAAATATTCGCATTATCGAAAATCTTATCACTTTTTAAAACACCCTCTGAAATCAAAGCGAAATCCATCGCCATTTCTAAATCACGCAACGTAAACTTAACATCTTTACTCGTTTTAGTAGGAGCATTAGGATTTTTAGGGGTCTCTTCAATGATGAATTGTTGAATAAAAGAAACAACCAACTCCATCTCTTGTAATTTTCCCATTTTATCAATATAAAGACATTGTTTAAACGTTCTTGTATATCCTGGCTGAACAATTTGGGTTTCCAAATTCAAGTCAGGTGTATTAAATTTAGTAAGAACTGCGATGAGCTGGTCCCTAATTTTGGTGGATTCTTTTCCTGATAGGAGAATATCCAAAAGAGCTTTGGCAATAATACTATTTTTCTCACGAATAACTTCATCTGTTGTACCTGTTAGGATAGGAACTAAGTGAAGTGCTTTTTCAATAATTGGTAACTGACTTGGAGTTGTAACATCTAGAAGAAGGGCTAAATCATCAACATCCAACAACCAAAGTGGTATTTGAATGATATCTGTATCCGCATAGTTTGTATTTGTTGTGTATGTTTTATAGTGAATATTTGGGTTCACTTTGTCTAAGTCTTTAAAAGCATTTGTATACTCACCATAAGCATCAAAAATAAAAATATTAGAACCTACTGGAGCATCAGGTCTTGCCAACAAATTTTGAAAAAGACGGCTAACTGTAAAAGACTTACCACTACCACTGTTTCCTAAAATAGCAAAATGATTACTGAAAAAACTATTCGTGTTGACGTTAATTCGATAGTTTTCATAAATATTTGAAAGGCCAAAATAAGTTTCATTGCGTGTTAAAGTTTGAGAACCTAGTACAAGTTCCAATTCTTCCATGCTAATAATACGAACGATAGATTTAAAAGATGGCTTTGAAGTAAATCCAGGTAAGAATTGCCCATTTTGAAGTTCTCCAACAATATTTGCTTTTAACAAGGTTTTAGAAGTATTGACAATTTCCCCTACAATCTTTTTAGGACCGTTTTCAAAGACGACATGAATGTTCACCAAATTCGCTTGATTTGCCATGTCAATAGTTAATTCAACAAATACTTGATTGTCAACAACTTCTGTAATCTTACCGAGCATTTTGGCCACCTTCTTATTCTGTTATTAGTATAACACGATTTTATAGAAAACGACAAGAAAAAAAGAGGGATATTCTAACTTCTATACCACTCTTTTAAAGCACTACTTCCCTCTTTTATTAAATCCTTAATCATTGAAAAGGTAAAACCAAAACTGTCCTTCATACTTTTGAAATCATTTCTTGCCTGAAGACAAGTATCAGGATAACTTTCACAAATTTTAGCTGTCAGTTCTAAGTATTTAGCAATTGCCTTGTTTTTTAAGTTTGTTGCGCCACTTTTTATTTTATCTTTATAATTTGGAAAAACACTGTCGATTTTATTATCGATTTGTAGAGCAATTTTTACGACCTTTAGTTTTGCTGTTGTAGTAAGTTCACTAAAAGTGTAACCTCTAATAGTTCCACCATGAAATAAAAATTGGTTCATTGTAGAAAAGCCTGACTTTACTTTTTCAATGAGGCTCATATCATTTTGATTTGCATTGGTAACAAGACTTTGCTGTTCTTCAAAATAAGAAATTACCGCAGTTTCATCTCTTGTGGTAGTAGACTGATTTCCACTTATAGAGCTAGAAGAAGTTGTGTTTTTGTTACTAGAATTATTAGAAGAAGCTGAAGAAGAATTACTGTTTTCTTTGCTACTTTGATGAGTTGTAGAATTAGATAGAGTATTCTCTTCTTTACTTGTGCTTGTATTTGCATCTTTAGCTGTTTTAGAGTTTTCACTTTCTGCTTCTACTTTCTTATCTTCTTCAATAATATTATAATCTGTTTTCTCCTCTTTTTGGCTCGTTTCGTTTGCCTTCTCTTTCTGAGTTGTGATTTTTCCAAGATAAAAAGCTCCAAGTAGACAAGCACAAATCAATATGACTAGACCTATAATTAAAACTTTACGATTTGCTTTTTTCATAACTACTCCTTTTATGCGCCTATTATACTATACTTTATTATTTTTTTAAAGGGTCTGTTATTTCAAGACCAATAGGACAATGGTCACTTCCCATGACTTCTTGATATATCATGGTATTTTTGATGTGAGGAAGAAAACTTTTTGAACAGATAAAATAGTCAATTCTCCAGCCAATATTTCTTTCCCTTACTCCTTTCATATAGCTCCACCATGTATATTTGTCTTTCTCATTTTGATGAAAATGACGATATGTATCAATAAATCCACTTTCTAAAAGGGCAGTAAATTTATTGCGTTCTTCATAAGTAAAACCTGCATTTCCAATATTTTCCTTTGCATTTTTAATATCAATTTCTTGATGAGCAACATTAAAATCACCACAGACAACAACAGGATGTTTTTCTTCTAATTTTTTCAAATAACTTCTAAAATCGTCTTCCCATTTCATACGATAAGAAAGCCTTGATAAATCTCGCTTTACATTAGGAACATAAACATTCACTAAATAAAATTCTGGAAATTCTAGTGTAATCATCCTCCCCTCATGGTCATGCTCAGTTATGCCCATGCCAAAAGTAACACTTAAAGGCTCCTTTTTTGTATAGATAAGTGTTCCAGAATAGCCTTTCTTTTCTGCCGGATTTGAATATTCCATATAGGAATTTGCAAAAAACGGAATTTCACTTCTGAGCGCTTTTACTTCTTGTAGGCAAAAGATATCTGCATCAATTTGATTAAAAAAATCTGCAAAACCTTTTTTAAGGCAGGCTCTAAATCCTGCGACATTCCAAGAAATAATTTTCATAAATAACACCTCTTTTGTACATTTCATCAAAAAAATTATATCAAAATATGCAAAAAGGTGGGGAAAAGTTTTAAAAAAAGTATATATAAAATAGTGAGGTGATGAAAATGTTAAACATAGAATACTTTTGTGAAAAGGCAAAAGAAGTCCAAGAAATGGGATTTGTAAAAGCAAAAGGAAAAGGAACTTCGCAAGTTGGAATTACTTACGAAATACTACTTGGAAAAGAACCTGATGCTTTTGAAATTCCAGATTTTTGTGGAGTGGAGATTAAGACAGTAACTAAAAATCATTTTCAAAAGAAGAAAATTGCTGTTGTAAAGTCAGTACCTGATAGTTACTTATTTGAAATCAAACGCTTAGCTTCAACTTATGGGATAGAAACGGATAGTGGTAACCAGGCCGAAAGTGCTATCGAAAAGAAAGAAAAAGTTGAAACTAAAAAGCTTTACGTTTCTGTTTCGAGTAGAAGAAAGGCGCAAATAGAAAATGGTTATCAATTCCGATTAGTGGTCGACCGAAAAAAGGAAGAGATTATTTTATTGGTTTATGATAAAGACGATGTGCTAATCGACACTAAAGCAAGATGGTCTTTTGAACTTTTAAAAGAAAAATTAGAGCGAAAATTCTCATATTTGGCAATTGTGGAAGCTGAGAAAAAAATTATTGGTAATGAGACTTATTTTTCCTATGACTTTCCTCGGATTTACAAGTTGAAAAGCTTCGAAAAATTTTTAAGATTAGTTGAGACTGGCAGAATTCTGCTTAGATTTATGGTAGGAATTAGAGATGGAAAATTTCATGACCATGGTACTTCTTTTATGATTTATTTAGATAGTATAGGCGAATTATTTGAAAGAATTGAAACTCCATATGAAGAGAGTGTAGAAGATAAAAAGAGATTTGGATTTGTAGTCTGTTGATATGTCTTCTTTCTCTTAAAAATAAAAAAGAAAAACTCATGCAAGGAACATGAGATTTTATATTAAAGCCCTGGATTCCAAGGACTTCCTCCGCAAAGTGGTCGGAAAGACAGGATTTGAACCTGCAACCGCTTGGTCCCAAACCAAGTGCTCTACCAAGTTGAGCCACTTTCCGAACGATATGGTGCGCTCGAAGGGATTCGAACCCCTGACCTTTTGGTTCGTAGCCAAACACTCTATCCAACTGAGCTACGAG
>CANQWT010000032.1 GCA_947627635.1 uncultured Bacilli bacterium | reverse complement strand
CTATCATCATATATTCCACCAAATAATATTCCATTATAATAAAGTAAATATTCTCCCATCATTGATTTGCAAGTAATATTATCTAATAAATTTAATTGTTCTAAAATATAATCTTTATACTCTTTTGTTGTAGCCATATTATCAACTCACTTTCTGTATTTCTTACTTATATTCAACAATTTCTGATAAGTCTTTTCTTTTATTATGCATAGGTGAAGGAGTACAGTCATCCGTTTTATATCCCAATGGTATAAGACATATCGGTTCAATGTTTTCTCCTAAATTAAACTCTTGTTTTAAAAGATTTTTATCAAACATCTCTACCCATATATTATCTACTCCTAAATTTGTAGCCTCTAACATCATATGAGTTGCGACTATACAAGCATCCATCTCATAAGTTGAGTAATTTTCCTTAGACCAAGCAAGATTTTTATCGCTTGCTACAATTAAGCAAACTGGCGCATTATATCTACATGGACTTGCTTTGTCTATCTTATCTAACCCATCTTTTGACTGAACAACATATATTTTTTGTGGCTGATTATTTTTCGCAGTAGGAGCTAAATTTCCTGCCTCTAGTATTTTATTTAATAGCTCATTATCAATTGGGTCATTCTTAAATTTCCTAACCGAAAATCTCTTTCTAATAACTTTCTCAAATTCCATTTTTAATTCTCCTTCCAATTGCTATTTATTCTACTAAACAGTATAACACAAAAAGAAAAAAGAACTCTTTTTAAGTTCTATTTATTGAAATACGAACTGCAAATCCATATCTAAATATGGCAATAGAGTTCAAGTAAAATTCTAAATGGCAGGGGATGAGAGAATCGAACTCCCAACAGTGGTTTTGGAGACCATTATTATACCATTTAACTAATCCCCTACAGCTAAACAAACTAAGTATAGCACATTCGTATCTTCTATTGCAAGGCTTTTATCAGGAAAAGAAAAACTAGAAGCATCACTACTTTCTAGGCTTTCTAGTTTCTTTTTCTCTTAAAATTCTCAAAGTATTCAAAATTGTTAGAATTGTAACTCCAACGTCTGCGAAAACAGCTTGCCACATGGTAACAAAGTTAAAGAGCGAACAGATTAAAGTTCCAATTTTTATTCCTAATGAGAACACTAAGTTTTCCACAATAATATGATGAACAAAGGAAGAAGTATCAATTGCTTTCAAAATTTTAGAAGGAGCATCTTCCATTAGAACAACGTCACTTGCTTCAATGGCTGCGCTACTTCCAACACCACCCATAGATATACCAATATCACTTCGTCTTAATACCGGACTATCATTGATACCATCACCTACAAAAGTTGTAATCACATCTTCCTCTAGAATTTTTTCTAAAGCTGTATATTTTTCTTGAGGAAGAAGTTCTGCTTCAATTGTATCAATTCCAAGTTCTTGTCCAATTTTATCGGCAACTTCTTTTTTATCACCTGTAAACATAAGAGTTGCAATTTTTTTATTTTTTAAAGTTGAAATCGTCTTCTTTGCATCTTTTTTGACAGTATCTTCTAAGACAATAGCACCTTGATATTTTCCATCAATAGACAGATATAGTACTGTTCCGTCTAGGACTTTACTTCCCTTTACAAATTTGTGATTTCCAATTTTGATTTTCTCATCATTATATACATAGGAAATTCCACTTCCTGCCTCTTCTTTAAGTTGTGATACTTTTTTAAGTGGCAACTTCTTTTGATTTGCTTTGATAATTGCTTTAGCAAGTGGATGAGTTGAAAAAGCCTCCCCTAATGCCACATAAAACAACACTTCATCCTCAGTTAAATGTCCTTCTGTAATCGTTTTAGTAACATGAAACTCACCTGTTGTTAGTGTTCCTGTCTTATCAAAAACAATTTTTTTCATCATGCGAAGCTTGTCTAAATAAGCACTTCCCTTTACAAGAACACCATTCTTACTTAACACTCCTATTCCTGTAAAGTAAGCAAGTGGTACGGAAATTGCAATAGAACAAGGACAAGCAACAACTAAGAATAGTAAAGCATGATAAATACTGTTTTGATAAGTTGAAGAAGTAAATACTGGTAAGAATACGCCTACAAGTATTGCTAAAACAAGAACAACTGGTGTATAAATTCTAGCACCCTTTGATACAAAAGTCTCTGCTTTAGCCTTTTGACTACTAGCATTCTCTACCAAATTTAAAATACGACTTGCTGTACTATCTTCATACTTCTTAGTTGTCTTGATATGAATAGCATCTTTCATATTGATAGTTCCTGATAAAAGCAAATTTCCTTTTTCTTTTGTTTGATAAGCACTCTCACCCGTTAAAGATTTGGCATCAATTTCCGTAGCAGTATCTAATAAAATACCATCAAGAGGAATTTTTTCACCTTTCTTTACTAAAATCGTACTTCCAACTTTTACCTCTGAAGGAGCAATTTCTATATAAGAGTTTCCCTTTTTCATTGTTGCAATTGGAACTTGTAAATCCATTAAATCAGCTATCGATTTTCTTGACTTTTCAATGGCTTTATCCTCTAAAATTTTACCAATTTCATAAAGGAATAAAACCATAAATCCTTCACTCATTTTGCCAATTAAGAAAGCACCTACTGCCGAAATAATAATGAGACTATTCTCATTTAAAGTCTTTGATTTCAAATTATAGTAAGCCCTTTTTGCGGTTTTCAAAACTAAAACAATATAAGAAGCAACAACAAAAAATGGCTTTAAAAAATGAGGAACAACTAAACTGATTAAAAACAAAACTAGTCCTATTAAAATGCGAAGATAATCAAAACTTAGTGTTTTCTCCTCTTCTTTTTCTTGCTCTTCTGTTTGAACTTCTTCAATAGAAACACCAGGCTCTATCTTTTGAATTTCTTTGAACAGCATCTCTTTGGTGTATCCCTCATCTGCTTCTAGTTGTAGAGACTGCATTGTAAAATTAAGGTTGACACTAAAAACTTCTTTTCTAGTGCTTAAATAGTCTTCTATTCTTTTGGCACACATCGCACAGTCAAGTCCTGTTATTTTATACTCATATTTCTTCAATGTGTTCACATCCTTTCAAAAATATATCTTTAATATGTTCATCATCCAAAGAATAAAATAAACAATTCTTTTCTCTTCTAAATCGAACTAAATGACTTCCTTTCAAAATCCTTAATTGATGCGAAATTGCCGACTGCGTCGTTCCTACAACTTCAGCAAGCTCACATACACAAAGTTCTTTATCTAAAAGAGCCGAAATAATTTTAATTCGCGTTGGGTCTGAGAACACTTTAAAGAATTCTGCTAAATCATAGATTTCTTCATCTTTCATTGTTCTACCTCCACTATATGAATATCTGTTCATATAGTAATATATTACATTATAAAGAAAAAGTAAACTGGTTTTGTTACTTTTCCTGTTATTTTATCTTTTTAACAAGTTGTTTTTCTCTTGTTCTATCTTGTACTTCTTTTTGAGTTTCTTTTTCTTTTAAAGTTTGTGGTGAAGACTTAAAAATAACTGTCCAAACATGATTATATTTATTGGTTGTCATTTTCTAATACTCCTTCTAATTCTTCAAGCTTTTCCTTGATGGTCTTATCCTCTATTTTATCCATTAAATTATTGAGTTTCTTTTTAAACTCACATAAATGAAGTTTACTTTCATATTCTTCTAACTTTTTACACACATCTTTGACTTGTTTACAAACAGCATTTCGACTAATTTTTTCGTTTTCCCCAATTTCCCCAAACGACAAGTTATAAAAGTAATATTCCTCAAAGTATGACTGTTGTTTTTCAGTTAAAAGCAACTGATAACAGTCATATAACGCACTATAATAAAGTGTCTCTTCCATTAGAATTCAACTCCTATAAAAGCCATAATAGATAATCCAATTAAAATCATTCCAATGACTGCATATAAAATTGTTCCACCATTTCTTTTATAGAAAAGAGCATTATTAAGAGCGATATCTAATAAAGTAACTCCAAGTGAAAGTTCAAACCATGGAAGCATCTTGCTATTTAAAAGTGTGATTACTCCAAGAACTATCATCGTAATCGTTAAAAATACTTGTAGATAAAGCATGGGATAAGATAGTTTTACCTGTGGTGTTTCCTTCTTTTTTGGTTGTACTTGTTTTTTAGTCATTTTCATCATCTCCTATAAAATCTTTAAATAGACCATAAATATATTTTTCAATATCAAAAACTTGTAAGTCTTCTTCTCTTTCACCAAGACCAATGAACTTAACAGGAAGACCCACTTCCTCTTTAATTGCTAAAACAATTCCACCTTTGGCAGTTCCATCTAACTTAGTAAGAACAATTCCTGTAACATTTGTAATTTCTTGAAAGCTTTTCGCTTGACTAATTCCATTTTGTCCTGTTGTAGCGTCCAATACTAATAGTGTTTCCTTTGGCTCGTTTGGAATGATACTTGCAATAACACGGTTGATTTTTTCAAGTTCACGCATTAAGTTATCTTTATTTTGAAGGCGTCCTGCAGTATCAATTAAAACAACGTCATAACCTTGCTCTTTTCCAAGAGTAACTCCATCAAAAACTACACTTGCAGGGTCAACTTGCTCTTCTTCTTTGCCATAAAAATCTACTCCTATTTTTTCACTCCAATTTTTAAGTTGAGCTACAGCACCTGCTCTAAAAGTGTCTCCACCAACGAGTAAAACTTTTTTCCCTTCTTTTTTCATTTTGCTTGCTAACTTCGCTATTGTTGTCGTTTTTCCAACTCCATTAACTCCTACAAACAAAAGGACTGTTGGACCATTTTCATTATACTCTATCTTGCTTGATAAAATTTCTCCACTAACATAGATGATAAATAACTCATCCACAATGACTTCTTTTAATTCTTGTGGTGTTTCAATTTTTTCTTCACGAACACGAGATTTTAGTTTATCAATAAAACGCATGACTGTTTCGACCCCAATATCAGCCATAATCAATATCTCTTCTAATTCGTCAAAGTATTCATCTTCTACTTTAGAATAACGATTAGTTAAATCTTGAAGCTTTGATGTAAATGATTTTCTTGACTTTGTAAGACCTTTTTCATATATAACAACTTCTTGTTCTACACTTTGTTCTTTCTTTTTCGCATGTTTTTCTTTCTTTTTTTGTTTTTTGATTTCTTTTTGAGAAAGTTTTTCTTGCGAAGTTTCTATCTTTTGGTCTTCTTTTGTTTCCTCTTTTGGTGTTATATCTTCTAGTGTTACTTCTTCTGATGCCTCTTGGGTTATTTCTTCTTCCGTTTCTTCTTTATCTTCTTGTATTTCTTGAATAGCTTCTACTTCTTTCTCATCTTCTTGCTCATCTTCAAAATTACTATCTTCTATTTCTTCTAAAGTATTTTCTTTTTTCTCTTTTTTACTGGACCATTTTTCTTTCCATTTATCAAAAAATCCCATTTTTCTTCACCTAGTTTTATTCTAAAAGAAAATAGAAAGAAAAGCAAGCAGACACGAGAAAATCTTAGTACAAAACTAGACAAATGAACAACTTTATAGTATAATCTATATCGGTTAGTTCTTTAAGTAACTGTAATGAAAGGAGATTATTATTTATATGAATAAACCAAATGAAACAAAGGTTATTGTTTTAGGTGGTTTAGGAGAAGTCGGAAAAAACATGTATTGTATAATGCATGATGACGAAATTATTGTAATTGATGCCGGAGTTAGTTTCCCTGAAGGTGAGCTTTTGGGAATTGATTATGTATTACCAGATTATTCTTTTTTAAAACTTAACGAAGATAAAATTAAAGCTTTATTTATTACACATGGACATGAAGACCATATTGGCGCTATTCCATTTTTGCTTCAAAATGTGAACATTCCAGAGATTTATGCACCAAATCAAGCAAAAGAATTGATAGCTTTAAAATTAGAAGACCGTAATATTCGTTATGATAACTTAAAAGTTTATAATGAAGATACAATTGTAAAATTCAAATCTATGCAGGTAGAGTTTTTTAGGACAACACACTCTATTCCTGACTCTCATGGAATTTTAATCAAAACTCCAAATGGTAATATTGTAACAACAGGCGACTTTAAATTCGACTTAACTCCTATCGGGCCTATGGCAGACCTTTATAAAATGGCAATTATCGGACATGAAGGTGTGGATTTGCTCATTAGTGATAGTACAAATGCACTAGATGAGGGAATGTCTGTTAGTGAAAGCCGTGTCGATGATGCCTTAACTGATATTTTTAATCGTTATAAGTATAATCGTATTATTATTGCAACGTTTGCATCTAACATTTATCGTTTAAAACATATTTTTGAATCCTGTTATCAACATGGTAGAAAGATTTGTGTCTTTGGACGAAGTATGCAAAACAATATTGATATTTCAATTAAGGGTGGATATATTGACCACAAAGAATTATTAGTTAGTGCTGAAGAAGCAAATACTCTAAAACCAGGGGAGGTCACAATTCTATGTACTGGTAGCCAAGGTGAACCTTTAGCTGCTCTTTCTAGAATTGCTGATGGAACACATAAACAAATTAGTTTAAGACCTGATGATATCGTTATTTTCTCAAGTAGTGCAATTCCTGGAAATGCTCTAAGTATTTCTAAGACGATTAACAAACTTTACTTGAAAGGTGTCCAAGTCTTTACAAATATGTTATATAGTGATTTACATACTTCTGGACATGCAAAGCAAGAAGAGTTAAAACTGATGATTCGACTAATCAACCCAAAATACTTGATGCCATTCCATGGTGATTATCGAATGCTCAAACGTCATGCTAATCTTGGAATTGAATGTGGAATTGCTCCACAAAATACTTTTGTTTTAAAAAATGGAGATAGTCTTATCTTAAAAGACCATCATATTGAAAAAGGTGAAAGTTATCCAAATAACGATATCTATGTAGATGGTAATCGAGTAGGTGAAATTAGTGGAGCTGTCTTGCGTGACCGTAAGATTATGGCAAGTGACGGAATTTTAGTTGTCATTGCAAATATCAATATGCAAAAACGTGAATTACTCATTCGTCCTAATATCACAACAAGAGGATTTATTATGGTCAATGAAAACGAAGAACTTCTTAAAAAGATAGAACAGCAAGCAACTAAAACAATTAAATTAAAACTTGCAGACCACAGTAGTAGCTATACAGATATTAAAAATCAACTTGTTGCTGACTTATGTCCTTATATTTTAGAACTAACAGGTAGAAGACCTATTATTCTTCCTGTCATTCTAGATGTAAAAAAATAATGAAAAGCATTCCTTTCTTTCTCTATAAGGAATGTTTTTTGTTGAAAAATTTTAGATATAAGAAAAAGAAGCTTTTATTTTGCTTCTTCTTGGGCTCTTGTTTCACGAACTACTGTAATTTTAATCGTTCCTGGATATTTCATTGTTTCCTCTATTTTTTCTTTGATTTCACGAGCAACTTGATGCGCTTTTAAATCATCGATTTCTTCAGGTTTTACAATGACACGTAATTCTCTTCCTGCTTGCATTGCATAAGTTTTATCAACTCCTTCAATGCCATTTCCTACTTCTTCTAGTTGAGTTAATCTTTGAATATAATTTTCAAGTGAGTCATTACGAGCACCAGGTCGAGATGCAGAAAGTGCATCTGCAATGGCAACTAAAACAGAGATAACAGTCGTTGCTTTAGTATCCCCATGGTGAGATGCAATTGCATTGATAACTGTATCGTGTTCATGATACTTCTTAGCTAAATCCTTTCCAATGTCTACATGACTTCCTTCAATTTCATGGTCAATTGCTTTACCAATATCATGTAAAAGTCCTGCTCTTTTGGCAAGGTTTACATCTTCACCTACTTCACCTGCTAAAAGACCTGCAAGTTCTGCAACTTCTTTAGAATGTTGTAGAGCATTTTGTCCATAGCTTGTTCTAAAATGTAACTTTCCAACTAATTCAATTAGTTCAGGAGCCATTTTAGTAATACCTAATTCAAACAGAGTATTATTTCCATATTCAATGGTCTTATCTTTCATATCTTTACAGATTTTATCGTAGACTTCTTCAATTCTTGTTGGATGTATACGTCCATCTTTAATGAGTGTTTCAAGAGTAACTCTTGCGATTTCTCTACGATATGGGTCAAAGCTTGAAAGCACTACAGCTTCAGGAGTATCATCAATAATTAAATCAACACCTGTAATTGCTTCTAAGGTTCTTATGTTTCTTCCTTCTCTACCAATAATTCTTCCTTTCATATCTTCACTAGGAAGAGTAACAACTGTTACAGTTTGGTCATTGGCAATATCTGCTGCATATCTTTGCATAGCAGAAACAATCATTTCTCTTGCTTTTGCTCCTGCAGTTAGTCTTGCTTCTTCTTCTTGTTCACTCATATATAGAGCGATTTCTCTTTGCATGGCTTCTTTTACATTAGCCATAACTTGTTCTTTGGCTTTTTCTCTACTATAACCTGAGACTTTTTCCAAAATATCTAATTGTTGTTTTTTAATTTCATCCACTTTATTTTGTTCTTCTTGAATTTGTTTTCCACGTTCCGTCAATTTTTGTTCACGTTCATCTAAAGCTGATTCACGTTTTTGATAAAGTTCATCTCTTTTATCTATATTGTTTTCACGTTGTAAAATTCTCTCTTCTTGTTCTTTAAGTTCGTTTTTCTTTTCTTTAATTTCTTTTTCTGTTTCTAATTTTAGACGATGTGACTCTTCTTTCACTTCTAAAATTGAATCTCTTTTATAAGAGTCTGCCTCTTTCTTAGCATTTTGTAACATCTTCTCTATTTTTCTAGCTGTATTTGCTTCTCTTAATGAATTGATAACAAAAACGACTACGAAACCAATCGCAAATCCAACAATAATCAATAAAATGGAAGGTAACATTTGATTCATATAACCTCCATCTAGAAACTATAATTCAATTATTATATTTCTACTTTAATTTTAAAATGAAAGAGAGTTGATGTCAAGGTAAAGAAAAAGGAATTTCACATCAAAACTCCTCTTTTATCTTATTTTTTATAATATTTTTTCTTGATGTATTCAACTTGTACAGGTTCTACTTCTTTCCAGCGACTATTGACATTTTCTCCACGTTCTAATAAATTTACTTTTGCTAATTTTTCAAATCTTCCAAAATAGTCTTGTCTCATACCTTGATTAAATTCTTGTATTAAGTCTCCTTGATTTAAAATAAGACAGTCCATAACTTTTTGGTGTCCAATTTCATCATATATAAATTTTGCATTTCCATAAGCAATTAAATAAGGAAGGTTAATCATATCAACTGTTAGTGAAAGACCCATTTTCTCTAAAATTCCATAGCTAATCATTTCCATAAAACCTTCTGATGCAGTAGAATATTTTTCACTATAATCATTGACTAACCAAAGACCATTTCGTAAGTAGAGTTCCTTATCTTCAATAATAAATGGGTCAATATGTCCACAAATTGCATGTGCCATTTCATGAGAAAGAGATTTTTGAAAAATTTCATAAGGTGCTTTTTGATAGATGACTACTTGATCTTTACGTTCTGGACTAATTACATTCATGAAATAAAAACATGGTGCATTTTCTTGGCCGATTTCAGTTCCGAATTCCTCATCATCAACAAGTCTTCCTGATATTTCTTCAATCGCTTCTCTTCTTGTTTCATTTTCTTGTTGTTCATAAAAATATATTTTTTCAACAGTATCAAAAACAACGTTATGATATCTTTTTCCTAAATAAGCTCCAACTCCGTTTAATACTTGATTTAAATTTTCAATAATATAAGTTGGTTCTCCTTGAATAATTGTCATAGTTTCACCCCTAAGTGTTGCTTATTATAACACAAATTGTGAAAAAAACAAAATATGTCCACTTTATGTGTGAATATTTTCTAAAAAATTTAAAGTTGCTTTATACAAATTCGGAGTAGCATTACGAATTTGTATAAAAAGTTGTATTAAAAAACTGCTTATTTTGCAGTTTCTTTTAGTGAAATTCCATAATATTCACGAACTTTTTCTTCTAGTTCTTCTTTCAATTCAGGTTGTTCTTTTAAGAGAAGTTTAACATTTTCTTTACCTTGTCCTAACTTTTCTCCTTGATAACTATACCAAGCACCTGTCTTTTCTATAATACCAGCTTCTGCACCTAAATCTACAATTTCACCTTCACGTGAAATTCCTTCTCCATACATAATATCCACAACAGCTGTCTTAAATGGAGGAGCCACCTTATTTTTTACAACTTTAACTGTCGTCTTATTTCCTACTACTCCATCTCCCATTTTAAGTTGTTCATTTCTACGAATATCAAGGCGAATTGTTGAATAGAACTTCAAGGCACGTCCACCTGTAGTTGTTTCAGGATTTCCAAACATTACACCAACTTTTTCACGTAATTGGTTGATAAAAATTGCAATTGTGTTCGTTTTACTAATTGTACCTGATAATTTACGAAGTGCTTGGCTCATAAGCCTTGCTTGAAGACCAACATGAGCATCTCCCATTTCACCATCAATTTCAGCTTGAGGAACAAGTGCAGCAACAGAGTCAATAACAATGATACTAACAGCCTCACTACGAACTAGAGCATCACAAATTTCTAAAGCTTGTTCTCCTGTATCAGGTTGAGACAATAGAAGAGAATTTGTATCAACTCCTAATCGTTTCGCATAAACAGGGTCTAGAGCATGCTCTGCATCAATAAATGCAGCACGTCCACCTTGTTTCTGTACCTCAGCAATTGCTTGAAGTGCAAAAGTTGTTTTACCACTAGACTCAGGTCCATAAATTTCAATAATTCTTCCTTTCGGATATCCACCAACACCAAGAGCAATATCTAAAGACAAACATCCACTTGATACTACATCTATTTTCATGTGTGTATTTTCTCCTAAACACATGATAGAACCTTTACCAAATTGTTTTTCAATGTCTGCTAAAACTTGGTCTAATGCTTTTTGCTTATCATCACTTTTACTTGTAGTTTTTGCCATTATAAACCTCCTAAATGTTTTCTACAATTTCATTCTATCATTAAAGATTTTCAAAAGTCAAGCATTTTTTCAAACAATTGTTTGTTAAAATTTTATAAAGAAAAAGAGAACATTTTTAATATCTTGTTCTCAGCCTAGTAAAATATGTAAAATTTAGTATTAAAATCAGCGAAATTTGCAAAATTTGAAGGAAAATAGTGCTAAAAAAATTTTTTAATTATTTGGAGATAGGACAATGTGAAATGAACGATCGTAGTACACAAGACCGCTTACATAGCTGAATGCAAAAACTCCTGTGTTTGCATTATCGTCTCGGCCAACACCACGCAAAAACCATGGAGCAGTCGCACTCACCATAACAGCATAATCACCGTTTGCCGTCTGTTCTTGTTCAGTATATCATATTTGCTTCATTCTAGTTATTTGGAGTTAAAACAATGCGGAAAGCATCTCCGCCACCATATTTTCCAAACCAACTTGCAAAAGAGAAAATTCCAGCATATACTCCATCAGTATGACTACCACTGCGACAAAGCCATGGATTTGTCGTACTAACAGTCCATGTTCTGCTGTCATACCATCCTGCAACTTCACTTAAAGCATGACCTTTACATGGACCTCCATTGCATGATGTTTGAATATCATCACTTGTATAAATATCATAGTATCTATCATCTTGCCAGTCTCTTGCATTTTCTATAAATTCACTACCATCAGTCAATTGTCCTTTATATCCAGAATTACTATCTGCTGTGTTTCCAGACATTTTATTAAGAACTCCCATGACATATTCCCATGTACCACCATTGATATCATATATTCCTGTGATATTTCCAGTGCTTGATGCTCCCGCTCCAGCATAGCCTTGTCCTTCCCCTCTGTCTACTAGATCATCATATGATGCTCCTTCTTCTGTGGAACTACTTGCTGTGCCCACTCCTGAGGAACGTCCTGTTTTATACCCATTATAATTATTCATATAAACTTGCTTATTTTCTCCTGTATATAATGGATTACCATATTTTCCATATTTGCTTTGTGTAAGGTAACTGATTAGTGCCCATTCACTATTTTTTGAGGCATGTGCATCATAGGTACTTTGGTCGAAGCCATATATATTTCCTGTCTTTGTTATCCCCATAGATACTAGTTCTATAGTAGACACTCTTATCATTCGCCAACTTATTACATTTGGTTTTATTGCTACTAAATTATCTGTTTCTACGTCATTAGGACTTGTTCCTGTAATACTTCCTGTCTCAAATTTACCTATCCATATCCCAGATAGGTTCTTTTCTCCAAAAGTAAATCCTGGAGGTGTATACCATCCTTCTGCTGTGTCTCCTGTATATTGTGCACTTCCATTGTCTGTTGTAGAACTAGAGATAAACTTTACGTCTATTTCTCCTGGTAATGCTTGTGTCGGTATTGTCTCTCTTCCTACCTCCTGTTTACCATAAGGTTGCTTTATTGTGTAACTGTATCTTGGTATCCATACCCACATTTGAAGTATATCTTCCATCTCTACTTTTATCCCTGGTTCTCCATTTTGATACTTACTTCTACTATCATTGGTCACTGTTACTGCATTCGCCCACATTTGTCTTTCATAATCATACCATCTTGAATTTGTATCTGCCTTCACCCAATTATATCCATTGTATACTACTGGTATCATATTATCACTTAGTACTGGTGTGTTTGGTTCACCATTCTCATAGTTGTTTATTACTTGGCTTCCTTCTACTCTTATCTTTCCATAGAACACCTTACCTTGTGCATCATTATCTGCATCATAGTTTAACCATATCTTTAGTTCATAATTCTTCTTGTCATTATTTCCTTTTATTACTCCTCTATCTATCATTCTTCCTGCATCTAATGTCTCTATTGT
>CANQWT010000031.1 GCA_947627635.1 uncultured Bacilli bacterium | reverse complement strand
TTATTTTGCGTGCATTTAATTTTTTATCTCTTATTTTTTCTTTCCCGTGCATTTATCTCTGTAGTTAACGTTTTTTCGAAAACTCCTTCAAAATGCGTAAATACTTTTTTTAAAACAATAAAATATATGTTGGAGGAGGTGAAGAAATGTATAAATTAGGTGATATTTTGATAAAAATATTATATAATAAAGAACAGTGGAGGAAATATGAAAGAAAAGAAAAAAGAAATCATTCCTGAAAATTTTTTTAATGAACCTAGAAATATTATTTCAACAAAAGAAGCTTTAAAAGACGTTCATAAAGTGGACTGGAATGAAGACTTAAAAGAAAGAAATGGGAATGAAAATCAAGTAATCCAACTTGAAAAAGAAGTAAGATTTTAAAAACTTTACTCACCTTACTTCTTTTATTTTGATAGAAATAGACTTTACAAATTATATCTTTTTACTTGTAATCATATACTTGGCGGAACGAACCGTTTGTGTTTGCGTTACCGTTTGTACGATTGAAATAGAAAACACCTGAGATTGCCTCATTGTTATGGTCACCACTACGGACAGACCATGGGTTCGTCGCATTCACCATGTTGGTATAATCACCGTATCTCGTCTATTCTTCTTTATTGTACCATTAAATTGCTTTTCTTTAAATTTTTTTAATTTTTTTCGAAAATTTAGGTAAAAACATATCAAAAAATGTATAAGATTATATTAGGAACACATATAAAGTTAGTATTACCTCATTTTGAAACTAGAAGAACTCTTTTTCTTATTTCATTATTCATATAGCTACCCCTTTAAACATATCTAACAAAATGTGTTCCTATCTCATTATAAAAAAAATGCCTCAATAGGCATTTAAATTTTATCAATGATTTTGCTGTTATCAAAAAACTTCTTGGCTATCAATTCTTCATGAATATCCTCTTCAACAGTATCCAAGAAAACCTCTTCAATACGGTCCACTCTTAATCTTTCTGCTGTTAGAATAGCACTCATTTTTTGAGCAGCAATATCTACTTCGTCATTTACAATAACATAATTATATTTACTGACTTCATTGATTTCTAGATAAGCTCTTTGGAAACGCTTATCAATTTTTTCCTTGCTTTCAGTATTACGTCCTTCCAAACGTTTCTTTAACTCTTTCATGCTAGGTGGCATAATAAAAATAAAAACCGTTTCGGGAAGCAACTCCTTAATTTTCAAAGCACCTTGTATTTCAATTTCCAATAATACATCAATTCCTTGGTCTAATTTCTCTTTAATCGGTGCTTTAGGAGTTCCATAATAGTTACCTGCATACTCTGCATATTCTAAAAAAGCTCCTTCCTTGATTTTCTGTTCAAACTCTTCTTTTTCTAAAAAGAAATAGGAAACACCTTCAATATCTCCCTCTCTTTTAGCACGAGAAGTGCAGGAAACAGAGAGCCATGTATTTGGATTTTTCTTTAAAAATTCTCGAATGACTGTTCCTTTACCACAACCAGATGGACCTGATAGAACAATAAGCATTCCTTGTTTTTTAGAAATGATCATAAAAATTACTCCTTTCTAATCGGTGCTTTACTAGATTCATTTTGAATAAGCACATTTCTTTCTTTCTTAGGAAGAGCCAAAGCATAAATTGTAGTAGCTTTTTTTTCAAGTTTCAAAAGCTCTTGGTCTTCACGTTTAAACTTACTAATCATTGGTAAAGTACAACTCTTTTTAATTGAATTTAGGTGTTGTTGTCCTTTTTTTGTGAAACCTAAAATGCGTAAGTAAGGTTGAAATTCATTGTTGTTTACTTCTTCTTTAGTAAGACCTACTAGAATATGAAGAAGAGTTCTTGATATATAGTTATAAGTATGATTTTTTGTATGCAACAACTCAAGTAATTCTTGATAATTCTTAGCAAGCAATATTTTTTCTTTCAGTTTCTTTGCAAGATAAGTATCAACACCTAAATATACCGTTAAATCTGCTGTTACAAGGATTTTGTAAGTCAGATAAGGGAAATAGTCCTCTTGAGTTACAATACCATTTTCTAATACCTCGAACACGTCTTTTGGAACAACTTCGTGGTAATCTTTTTTATTTAAAATAGCTTTTCTTATACTACTGGCACTTTCTACTATTTTTTCTTCTTCATGATAGTTATTCTCACGTTTGACCATAAAAATATCAAAATTTGCCTGTTCTTTTTTCATTGCTTTGAGATAACTAATTGCTAATAAATCATTAGGAAGTTGATAGTTTTTACCAGTAATTTCCAAAAGAGCCTTTGATAGGGAAGTAGGATAGTTGTAACCCATCCTTAAAAATACTTGAACAAGAGTATCAAAATTCTCATCTTCTTCTGCTTCTACAAAAGTCTTAAGTCCTTCTAAATCATTACTTTCACTTCCAAAAGCAAGAACATCAATTTGTAGAGCCTTTAAAAGCTTTATTGCACCTATTGCAAAGGTATCTGCACTTTGCGTTCCATAATAAAAGGGAAGCTCTACTACTAAATCAGCTCCATGATTTAGAGCAATTTCTGTTTTCGTCCATTTATCAAGACAGGATGGAATGCCACGCTGTTGAAAGTTACCAGATAGAAGAATAATAACCGTTGCATCAGGATACTTTTTCTTGACTTCCGTAATTAGTTTTTGATGACCATTGTGAAAAGGATTAAACTCAGCAATAATACCAACACTCATTTTGCTTCCTCCTTTTTAGTAGCCTTATTTTAGCACATTTTTTTCTGTTTGTAAAAGATGAGAAATTCTTCTATAATAAGAGTAGGTGATAGAAATGAAAATGGAAGATGCAATCACAGAGTTTATCGCATCCTGTGAGTATGAAAAAGGCTTGTCTCACAATACAAAAACAACTTACCAGTACTCACTTTCTACATATCAAAAATTTCTAGAAAATAAATATAAAATTAAAAAAGTAGAAGAAATTCAAACGGAAATGATAGAGGCATATTTAAAGCATTGTTTCCAAGAAGATGAAAAAGATGACACCGTTGCCCACAAACTTACAGTGATTAAGAATTTTCATAAATACCTTCTCAAAGAAAAGGCGGTTTCAAAGGATGTCTCTTGCTTCATTGCACGTCCTAAAACAAGAAAAAAGCTTCCTAAGAGTTTGAGCCTTGATGAAGTTGATTTATTATTAGACATTTCTCTTGATACTCCATTTGACTATCGAAACAAAGCTATGTTAGAATTATTGTATGCCACAGGACTACGTATTTCTGAGGCACTTAGCTTAACAATATATGACCTTGATTTTGTAAATTCTGTTATTAGAGTAAAAGGAAAGGGAAGTAAAGAGCGAATTGTTCCTTTAGGAGAATATGCCATCTACTATTTACAAGAATACTTAGATAGAAGGCATTTGCTTTTGAAAAAAGGACAATGTGATGCTTTATTTTTAAATAGTAACGGAGCACAATTATCAAGACAGGGTTTCTTTAAAATGTTAAAACAGCTTTTGAAAGAAAAAGGACTTCGTGAAGAAATATCTCCTCATACTTTGAGACATAGTTTTGCCACCCATCTACTATCTCGTGGGGCAGACCTTAGAAGTATACAAATGTTATTAGGTCATTCTGATATTGAAACCACAAAAATTTATACACATGTTAGTCAAGAAGCTGTTGCGAATGCTTATCATACTTATCATCCAAGAGATACTAAAATGAAGAAAGAAGGAAAGAATGATGAAATTTAAACGTATTTTTTTAATGGTACTAGACTCCTTAGGAGTAGGGGAGGCACAGGATGCTGCAGCTTATCAAGACAATGGATGCAATACACTAGGCCATATTAAAGAAAAATGCAACTTATTTGTACCAAACTTGAAAAAAATAGGTTTCTTGAACACTTTAAATATGGATGAGAATGAAGAAGTAGAAGCTTATTATACAATTGCTAGACCAAATAATGCAGGGAAGGATACTTTAGCAGGGCATTATGAAATGATGGGAATTACTTCCAATATTCCGTTTAAGACTTTCAATAATGGTTTCCCTATCGAGTTAATTGATGCTATAGAAAAAACTACAGGTCGTAGGGTTATTGGAAATCGTTGTTGTAACAATAATGAAATTATTATGGAGCTTGGAGAAAGACAATTAAACTATGGTTCTTTAATTGTCTACACGTCAGCAGACTCTGACTTACAAATCGCAGCACATGAAGATATTATTTCTCCTGAACAGCTCTATCAATATTGCGAAAAGATTAGAGCTTTAACAATTCGTGAAGACTGGTTAATTGGAAGAATTATTGCAAGACCTTTCACAGGTACAAATGGCAGATTTAAACTCAATACAAGTGGACGAAAAGATTATCCTGTAAGGCCTCCTAAAAAAACGGTTCTAGATGAGTTAAATGAAAATCACTATAACGTAATTGCAATAGGGAAGATTAACGATATTTTTGACGGGCAGGGCATTAACAAGTGTATGAAAGCTAGTAATAACTCAGATGCTATCAATAAGTTTACAAGTGTAATGGAAAAGAACTTTACTGGACTTTGTATGGTGAATCTATGTGATTTTGATAACCTATATGGACATAATCGTGATGTAGAGGGTTATGCAAAAGCAATTGAAGAATTAGACGTTGATATTCCGCTTTTACTCAATAAGCTCGAACTGGATGATTTGTTAATCATTACTGCAGACCATGGAAATGACCCCACATTCCAAGGAAATGACCATACAAGAGAAAATGTTCCTGTTATCTTTTATAGTAGAAACTTTAAAGAGCCTAGTCGTCTACCTATCCAAGCAACACTTGCGAATATTGGTGCAACTATTGCAGAAAATTTTGAAGTTACACCGCCTGAAATTGGTAAAAGCATTTTAGATAAATTGATATAAAAGGGAAGAGAGAACCTAATTAGTGGCTCTCTCTATTATTTTGATTTAAGTTATAATCTTGGTAATTGTTCTCATTTTCTATCTCTTCACTGCATTCATTAGGACAGTTATTAGGACAATTACTGTTGTTTTTAGAACTATCTTTCTTAAAGTTTTTGTCTTGAGAATAGCTGTTCTTTTTACTTTTTTGATTATTCTTTTTCATATATATCACTCCTTTAGTATTAGTTTGACCTATAGGAAATAAAACTATACAAAAAATTATTCTCATTTTTGATATGAAACTCCCCTACTCTAATTTTTTTAAAATAGGGAATAGAAGTATAAAATTAAAAATAAAAGTTAAAAAAATAAAAAGATTTAGATAAATGTTTCTTTCATGAATATAGATGTATAGGAAGGGGAGATATTTATATTAAAATAGTTCAATTGATAGAAAAATAAAAAATAGTTTCAAAATAGGCTATTTTATACATTTATATCAATAGGTTAACATAATACATATTATACAAAGTTAAATATATTTGTTTGAAACGTGAATAATTATCCATCTAAATTAAATTTTCATTCACGCTTATTTTTATAAATTATCTATTTTTATTATACCCTATAAATAAATATTATACTACTCCTATTTCATATATCATTTCATTCTTCTATGATTATGATAATTGTAACTTAACTATCAAATTGTCATTTAATTTCTAATATTATAATTATATTACTGTATATGAGTATTAGAAATTAAATAATAAATCAAAATATCAATTTAAAATTTTATTTTGAATTTCAAATACATTTCTACTGATTAACTTAATAATATTTCATAAATACAACTATATAGTTTTATATAATTGGAGATAATTTTTCCATAAATTTACTTGAATAAAATATGCTTATATATCCTACTACCTTGCCCTACCAAAGATGAAAAGGGAAGAGAGCTTCATTTTTTTATACTGTTTTCCCTCTTCCCTATCTCTATATTATTTAAAAATATTCTTACTCAAATTTATTTATTTCAGTTATGATTTGAACCCCATGTGTTTTAACTTTTATAGGAGGTAATATATTGCTATTTCTTAACTCCTCTACTGTTTTTGGTCTTACCTCAACTAATTTATCGAGTTCTTCATTTGTAAAAACATAATATGCAGGAATATTTAGTTTCTCTGCCCTATCTTTTCGTAATCGAATTAACTCATTTTTTAAAGCATTATGATCACTTTGTTGTTGATTACAATATTGTTCCTTATATAATTCGTAGTAATCAACTTCATCATCAATGATATTATCCATATAAGATTTCGCAAGTGCTTCCATTTCTTTTTTAGAATACGCCCTATCATCACTATTTCGATGCTCTATATCATATTCTATCTGTCTAATTAAAGCGTCAGCTCTTAATATTTTATGCTTCATATTTTCAGGAGCTTTGCTAGTATTAAGTATAGTGTCTTGGTTTGCAGCAACTACTAAAACTCTCCGATAATGTTCAAAATTTTTAGAAGCAAAAAGCTGTCTAATTTTTGAAGTATGACTTTCCCAAATTTTTCTAATTACTTCGCGTTGTGCTTCTACTTGTCTTAATGGTGAATATATTCCTTTTTTAATCTTCTTTCCATTGATTTCGAACTCTCTAATGAAATCTCCTTTTTCCGTAACAGTTATATTGCCAACCAAATTTTTACATTCTACAAAATAGGTATAAATCGGAGTAATAATTACATAATCAATTTGAGCTGTTAAATCTTCATATTTAACTTTTACATCTCTTAAAACATACATACCAATATGTGCATTTTTTAGTTGATATGATATTTCATTTTCACCGTCTAAACCTTTTTTAATCATGTAAAGTTTATTTATCAGATTTTCATTATTTGGATATTCTTCATTGAGTTTTTTTAAGGCATTATATTGATTTTGTAAATCACTATCTTCTTTATAGAAAACTGTATCTTTAAATTTTAAAGCATCAACAGTTGCGATGACATCGTCAATAATTCCTATTTTAACCACTTCTTTCTTCTTTATTAAAATGACTTATTATAGTTGCTTTTAAGTAAAAAAGTGCATCTCTACACTTTTCTTGACTGAATTTCAGCAATTTTTTCTAAGACTTCTTTGGCATTTCCTTCATTGATTTCTGTATAACCTAATTCTTTCAAAGCCTGAACTTTGGCTGTATTTAACTCTTGTGTTCGACTTAGTTTTTCTTCATTTTTAATTTCAATATCTCGAACAAAGCGCTTGTGTGTTTCAGCAATTTTATTTTTAGAAGCACCACCATTGTTGTACAAAGTCATGGCTGAGAATAAAATACTTTCAAAAATAAATTGTTTATCACGGTTAAATACAAATTCCATAGGTGGAGTAAATCCAAGTGCCTTAGACATATATACTAAGATATACTTAAGTTCCTCAGCAGTATCCATAGACTGTAAATAGTGATACAAATAACAGTATGTATTGTACGTATTTTTCGTCTTATCTTCTTGAAGTTTTTCTTTCAATAGATTGATAATATCTGATAAAATCTCTTGTTCTTTTTTATTAAACCCTTTAAGGTTCGCTAAGACTTCACGATTAGATGAGTCTCTAACTCCTTCATTGAGACGATTTTCTACCTCAATAATATATTCTCCAGTTACTTGTACGGTTGCAAAATCATTTTCTGACTCTATATTCAAAAGACCTAACAATTTTGTTGTCTTTTCCTTAGGCCATTCGTTTAAACTTGGTAATGCAAGATAGTTATATAACATTTGTCTTGATACACCTAAATATTTTGCAAGTCTTACTTTAGAAACACCTAGCTTTACGAGTAGGTCATTCAATTGTTCCATTTTTCATACCCTCCTAATATCATTTTATAAGGGTTTGTGTAAATAGTCAAGACATTTGTTGACAAATTACTTTACAATAAATACCAAAGCTTTTTATCGTCTTTTCTGACTTCTTCGATAATACCTCCACCTAAGCATCTATCGCCTAAATAGAAGACACATGCCTGTCCTGGGGTAATGGCTTTTCCATCTTGATATCTTACAAGAACCTCTCCATTTTCCAAGTATTCCAACGAAACTTTATGGTCAATATCACGATATCTAAACTTAGCTGTACATTCTGTTGGACGTTCCTCTCCATTCCAATTAAGTGTAGAAACAAGACAAGAAGTCGAGTATAGATAGGGATTATCATCCCCTTCTGCAACATAAAGAATATTTTTTTCTAAATCTTTACCAACTGCGAATAATCTTTTTTTAGTTCCTCCGACGTCAAGTCCCCTTCTCTGTCCAATTGTATAATACATAAGACCAATATGTTCGCCTAAATCTTCTTTGGTTTCAATATTGATAATTCTTCCCTTTTGAGAAGGCAAATAATTCTTTAAAAAATTTTTAAAATTGCGTTCTCCAATAAAGCAAATTCCTGTTGAATCCTTTTTATGAGCTGTTACTAAATCATACTGTTCAGCAATTTTTCTCACGTCACTTTTTTCCATATCTCCTAATGGAAATAAAATATTTTGAAGCTGTTTTTTTGAGACTTGTGACAAAAAGTAAGTTTGGTCTTTATTTTGGTCTTTTGCCCGCATTAAAAGACCATCTTTTAAACTTGCATAATGTCCTGTTGCAACATAGTCAGCGCCTAGTTTTTCTGCTTCCTTTAAAAAAGCATCAAACTTAATATATTTGTTACAGAAAATATCAGGATTAGGTGTTCTACCATGTTTTAATTCTTCTAAAAAATATGTAAAAACATTGTCCCAATACTCTTTAATAAAATCAATTCGATGAAGTGGTATTTCAAGCTTTTCACAAACTTTTTTAGCATCATTATAGTCTTCTTCCTGAGGACATATTGGATGATTTAAATTTGGATTTCCTAAAATATCATTGTTGATAGAACTATCCCAGTTTCGCATAAAAAGTCCTTCTACTTCATACCCTTGCTCTTTTAACAAAATCGCAGCAACAGAAGAGTCTACTCCACCTGACATTCCAACAATTACTTTCTTCACGTTATCACCAACCTTACTACTATTATAACTTGTTTTCTTGTTTCTATCAAATATCACAAATTCATTTCTTCTTTCGTCAATTTCATTTGTTTTTGATAAGCATCTAAAATGGATTTGGAAAAAATTGGAAGATGTGTTTCTTCTCTAAAAAGAGTAATTTCATCTAATAATGCATGATGATTAACTGTCGGTTTTTCCTGCTCTAAAAGCTCTAAATATTGTATGATTAACCCTTTTGCATCCTCAGGTATTGTTTTCTTTGTTCCATTTAAGACGGTTTGATAAAACTCATTTTGAATAGCTTCCTCTTTGGTAATTGTATTACAAACTTCAGGTTCAAATAATTCATAATATAAAGCTTTATCCCACTTAAAACCATCAGTAGTATCATAGACAAAGTTATCTTTCTCTACCCAAGAATGATTTGGATAACCTAAGTCATGAGGCAAAGTTTTGATATTTCCTTGCACAATGGTAAAATCATCCATTCCTGTTGAGATTAAAACGGACATAGGATAACACTGATGAACACAACAAGGTTTGGACAAAATAAAAATAGATAAAGGCATATCATAAATCTTCTCATCTCTTAAATGATCAAGTAACTTCTGTTCATAAGGTCTTATTAAGCCTTTATCAATAAATGTTTGATAATCCTTCTTTGTCAATGCTTCAAAAACCATAATAACCCCCCCTTAAAATTAGGCATTATTATATAGAATTTTTCTTCTTTTGTCAAACAAGACGAAGAAGAGTTGGCGCTAAAAAGACTTCCATTAACGAGATAAAACAAGAAGCAATAAAGACAAATCCTAATACACTAAGATAACGCTTCATCGCAAGACGAAGTGGTATTTCCTTTTTAAAAAATAAAACTGCTACTAATTTTCCTGAAAACCTTAAAGCATAAAAGCATAAAAAAATGGTAATGCAAAGGCCTAAAATTTGATGAGGAAAGACATAGAAGAAAGCTTTTGCTAATCCTTTCCATTTATAGACAATTAAAATACTAGAAAGACTAAATCCCAGTAAAAAACCTTTGATAAAGTCATAAAATAAAATGATAGGTGCTCCAATAATAGAAATACCAAGGAGCCATATCAACAAAACAGGAAGAACCTGATTTTTTAAACTTTGAAAAAAACTTGTGACATATTCCAATTTATCCGTCTCTACATTTTTAAAGAATTGTTCTAAGGAAGATGAGAGAATTGTTTTATCACTTTTTGATAATAGAAAGACAAATCCACCACCTAGTATTATTCCTATCAGCATTAAAATGATGAGCATTACATACCTTTTTTTCTGTTGTTTAAGGCTATCTTTTATAATTTCTTGGTTCTTTTTTAAATTCATTTCGTCTTTCACCTCTACCCTACTTTATGATGCTCTATCACAAAATAGAAAGAGAATGATTTTACAATTTTCGATTTCAATAGTATAATGTTGTTCGAGGTGAAAAAATGAATCCTAAAGTTGTTAAAATTGTTACAGTTATATTATTGATTGCAATGTTGGCTTCTGTTTTCAGTATTGTAGTAAGTGTCTTCTTTTAAAAACGTCTTCTATGGCGTTTTATTTTTCGACATATCCTTCTAACTCAGGTGTAAAAGATACAAACTTCTCAGGATTGATTTGATATTTTTTATAAATTTCTTTTAAACGTCTATGGTCTTTTCCTATATATAAAATAAGAAGTCCTGCGATACGAGATGCGAGTTCTTGATAAATTAAATCAATTTCTTGTTGCTCAATTTGATACTTTTCTTGTAGTTTTTCAATAGAAGTATCATTTAAAATATAGTTGATATATGATTTTGTAAGACTTTCAATGTCTTTATTTTTTTGATTGATTTTAACTTTTGTCCATACTTTCATAAATATCACTTCCTATAAATAAACGTTATTTATTATAGTCATTTTTTAAATTTTTAAAAGCTTTTTAGCAAAATTTTCCTATTTTTCCAAATATTTTCACACATTCATTTTGAATAACTTCTCATAATAATAATGTAGCTATTAGAAAGGAGGTTATTTTTTGAAATTCAAAAATTTTATTAAAACTTTATTTTTATCCTTTTTATTTATCATGCCACTAAGTCCTATTGTTTATGCAAAAAACTTAATTCCTGGTGGTGAAACTATTGGTATTGAAGTTCGCTCAAATGGAGTTTTAATTGTAGGTTTCTATAAAGTCAATGACGTATATCTTGCTAAAGATGCTGGATTTGCTGTAGGTGACAAAATCAAAAAGGTCAATCAGGAAGAAGTCTCATCTATTGATGAAATGCTTGAGAAAGTAAGCGCAAATAAGAAAGATGAACCTGTTATGTTTACGGTTTCAAGAAATGATAAAGAAGTAATAATTCCTTTAAAGCTAATGGAAGATGAAAACGGTATTTTGAAGACGGGACTGTATGTAAAAGATACAATAACAGGTCTTGGTACTTTGACTTATATTGAGCCTGAAACAAAAAAATTTGGTGCTTTGGGTCATGAAATTTTAGAAAAAACTACTGCGAAAAAATTTGAAATCAAAGATGGTAAAATCTTTGAAGCTGATGTGATAGGCATCAAAAAAAGTGAGACTGGAATACCAGGAGAAAAGAATGCTGTTTATAATAAGGATAATATCTATGGAGAAATCAATAAGAATGAAGCATCTGGAATTTTTGGAGTATATGATGCTGCCTTGCCTAATGAAGCTTCGTTGGAAGTAGCTACACCAAATGAAGTGAAGTTGGGAAATGCAACGATAAAGACGGTAACAAGTGATAATACTGTAAAAGAGTATACTATCAATATCATTAAAATCAATTTGGAGGACGATACAAAAAATATTTTATTTGAAATTACAGATGACAACTTAATCAAAGAAACTGGTGGTGTTGTCCAAGGAATGAGTGGTTCTCCAATTATTCAGAATAACAAAATAATCGGTGCTGTCACCCATGTTATTGTAAGTGATGCGAAAAAAGGATATGGTATTTTTATTACTAAGATGCTAGAAGACAGTAATGACTAAAGAAAAAGGCCTACTCAAAACGTGTAGGTCTTTTAAAATTTTTTTAATTATTGAGGGGTGAGGACGATGCGGAACGAACCGTCTGTGTAGGCATGTCCATAAAAGTTTCCGTAACAAAAATTTCCTGTAACTAAATTTGGAAAGGAAGCTTGATACCCACCACGCATGGTCCATGGCAATGTCACAGTTACCATCCAGGTAGCATCTCCATACCACCCTGCAATTTCATTCATGGCATGTCCTTTACATGGAACCCCTTCACAGGCAGTCAAAGGATCATTACTTGTATATACATCATAATATTTTTCGGAAGGCCACTCCCGTCCTATTTCAATTGAACTACCATCTGTTAGTTGTCCTATAAACCCAGAATTTAAAACAGCAGTATTTCCAGACATTTTATTAAGTACTCCCATTGTATATTCCCAAGCCCCAGCATTGATATCATATATTCCTGTAATATTTCCAGTTGAAGATGCTCCAGCTCCTGCATATCCTTGACCTTCTTCTCTATCTATTAAATCATCATATGCAAAGCCTTCTTCTGATGAACTACTTGCTGTTCCTACTCCTGATGAACGTCCTGTTTTATAGCCACTATAGTTATTCATATAGACTTGTTTATTCTCTCCTGTATATAATGAATTGCCATATTTTCCATATTTGCTTTGAGTAAGATAACTGATTAAAGCCCATTCGCTATTTTTTGATGCATGACTATCATAAGTACTTTGGTCAAAGCCGAATACATTTTCAATATTTATGATTTTTCTTGATACTAGATCAAATGTAGATATTCTAATACTTCTCCATGAGTATACATTCGGTTTAATTATCGCCTTGTTAAATTGTTCCGTATCATGTTCTGCCTCAGCTTTTGTGGTTGCACCCATGTATCCTGTCTCAAACTTACCTATCCATATTCCAGATAAGTTCTTATCTCCAAACTTAAATCCAAGTGGAGTATACCATCCTTCTGCTGTGTCTCCTGTATATTGCGCACTTCCATTGTCTGTGGTAGAACTAGAGATAAACTTCACATCGATTTCTCCCGGTAATGTTTGTGTAGGTATCGTCTCTCTTCCTACCTCTTGTTTCCCATAAGGTTGCTTTATTGTATAACTGTATCTTGGTATCCATACCCACATTTGGAGTATGTCTTCCATCTCTACTTTTATTCCTGGTTCTCCATTTTGATATTTACTTCTACTGTCATTTGTTACTGTTACTGCATTCGCCCAATTTTGTCTCTCATAATCATACCACCTTGAATTTATATCTGCCTTCACCCAGTTATATCCATTGTATACTACTGGTATCATGTTATCACTTAAGACTGGTGCGTTTGGTGTTCCATTCTCATAGTTGTTTATTACTTGGCTTCCTTCTACTCTTATTTTTCCATAAAATACTTTATTCTGTGCTTCGTTATCTG
>CANQWT010000030.1 GCA_947627635.1 uncultured Bacilli bacterium | reverse complement strand
ATATCAATTTTTATTGATTATAAAAAGCAGATATTTCTATCCACTTTCTACTTTTTCCGGAAACTTTCGGAAGAACCCACATCAACACTCTAGTTTTATTATGGAATAAAGGCAAAATAACTGAAACATGAGTATAACTGTAAATACTTTTGTGACATTTTTCAATTTAATTTTCTTTTTGAATTGACATTTTAAATAGCTATGGTAAAATTAAATATAAGGATAATAAGGGTGGATAAGGCTCAAATTTTGGTAGCTATTTATGAAATAAATCTTTCTTGTTTCACTTACTATAAATCCTAAAATAAAGATAGGAGAATATTATGAAGAAAAATTGGAAAAAAATATCGTTAATTTGTGTCCTTGTAGTTTTAGTAGTAGTAATATACTATTGTTTCTTTTTAGGACCAAGTCTAAAATTTAAAGCACAAGAAGATCAATTATTAGAAGCAGGAAAACTTTATTTTGAAAGAAATTCTTATTTAATTTCTAATAATAAAACAGTAAGAGAAATATCTTTATCAAAACTTTATGATCAAAAATATTTAGACACACTTTACATTCCAAATAGTAAAAAATTATGCGATGCAAAGGAATCATTTGTCAAAGTCAAAAACGAAAATGGAAAATTAGAGTATTTGGCTTATTTGGAATGTGGAAAATATCATTCTACAGTGGACCATGAAGGACCTGAAATTCTTTTAAATGGCGATAGTACTGTTACTGTTGCAAGAGGAAAAGATTATAAAGAAGAAGGAATTAAACAAGTCAAAGATAATTATGATGGAACAATGAAAACATCTGATGTTGATATTGATTCTAGTAAGATAAAAACAGATGAAGCAGGAACTTATAAAGTAACTTATACAGCTTATGATAGTTGGAGAAACAAAACTGTTGTAACAAGAAAAGTAAAAGTTGTTCAAAAGTTGTTAGATACAATTCAAGAAGATACCGATGGTAGAGGCTATTATCAAGGCGATGCTGATAACTACTTAATGATGAATGCAATGTTATGGAGAGTTGTTGGTCTATCAGATGATGGCAATATTACTATTGTAATGGATGAGCCTGTTGCCAATGTAGACTATAGTTTAGCAAAAGGAAATCAAGTAAAAGGAAGCTCTATTGACAAGTGGTTAAATGATTATTTCTATGAAAAATTATCTTCTAAAACGAAAAAACTACTTGTAAAAAATAGTAGTTGGTGTACAGATAAAATATCACAAGATAATTTAAATACAACAGAATGTAAAAGTACAACAAAAATGAATGTAGGACTGATTTCTATTCAAGATTATAATAAATCACTTCAAGGAGAGACAAGTTATTTAGATAATTATAGTATTGTAAGTTGGATGATGAACCCTAATACAGTTGATGATAGTGCTTGGGCTCAAAGAGATAACTTTATTTATGAAGAAAATGCTTTCTTTAAATCTTATGAAGACGAACTTCTATATGGTGTAAGACCTGCAGTAAGACTTCAAAAAGATGTAGAAATTACTGGTGGAACTGGAACTGTTGAAAATCCTTATTTAGTAGGTGACATGACAACAGCTTCAAGAAATGATCTTTTAAATACAAGAACAACAGGTGAATTTGTAACGTATTCAGGATATTTATTCCGTATTGTTGAAACATTAAAAGATGGAACAACACATGTGATACAAGATGGAGTTTTAACAAATGATGGAGAAGTAGTTACAATAGACTATGATGATACAATTACATCTAAAATTTATAATCCTAACCAAAAGGGAAATATAGGATACACGATTACAAATAGAATGACTGGTTATATTCAAACGTCCTATTTTGTAAAAAAGAAAGTCACTGTTCCAATTTACAAAGAAAGAGCAATTTATCAAAAAGAAACAGACACTAAATCTTATTCAGTTAAAGTCGCTGCTCCTAACACCTTTGATTTATTTAGCGCAAAAAGAGGTGGTTCAAGTACTGGAGGTTTCTGGTATATCAACTCTTCTAAAGATGAATATGAATATTTAACTGGTTCTTTAGGAACACTTTATAATTCTCCTAATCCAAGTGCTGTAAATACAGGAGTTAAAATTAGTGCATACTTTAGTAAAGATATAAAAATTAGAGATGGGGAAGGAACAGTAAGTGATCCATATCGTCTAACCAAATAAAGGAGTGGTTCAAATGAAGAAAAAGCAAAAGGGTAAAGAAATTATATTTGGTATAACACTCTTTTCACTCATTGCTATTGTTCTAGCTCTTAGTTACTTGTTATTTGTGATTTCACCGAATGATTTTCAAGTGGCTGATCGATCCAAAGAAATGAAAGAGTTAGAAAGCAAATATCATGATGAGATATTAAGCTGGATTAGAGTTCAAGGTACTAATATTGATATGCCAGTAATCTATAGAAAGAAAGATACAGATGTAAGTAGGGCGGATTATGATTTTGCTTGGAGTTATCCGAAAACAGATACTTTAACAAATCGAGCAATTTTTACATCACATAATATTTTAAATGTTTCTTCAAATCCTCTTACAGAAAGTGAAGACTTTAGAAGATTTGATGCCTTACCAGCTTTTCTTTATTCAGATTTTGCCAAAGAAAATCAGTTTATACAATATAGTGTAGGTGGAAAAGACTATGTTTATCGAATATTTTCGGTATCAATGGTAAAAGAAGCATCTGTTGACTATGATCATGATGAATATAGCAAGAAAGAATTAAAAGAATATATAGAGGATAGCCTAAATGATAGTTATTACAAGTATGATACAAAAGTAGATGAAAATGATTCCATACTAACACTCATTACTTGTACAAGATTTTTTGGAGCAACCGATGATTATTCATTAAAAATCGATGCTCGTAAAGTAAGGAATAATGAGGGTGTTAAAGCTGTTCCAATAACAGTAAAATCAAACTATCATGTAATTGATGAAACAATGAAAGAAGGTGAACGAGATGAAAAAGCATAATCAAAAGAAAATGAATAATAAAATCATAGTTATTCTTTTAGTTGCTTTTGTAATTATCTCAGGTGGTATTGTATTATTTAGTAGGAATAATACAACTAAAAATGTTGAGGCAGATAAACAGAAAGTAAAAGTAGAAGCAAATGAACAGTGTACTAAAGCAAATTGCTATACTTGTAGTAGAAGTTTTAGTAAGGACTATTATGCAATTACAAATGTTTCAGCAACATTAAGTGGTACAACAGTATCCGTTGGTGGAATTTCTTCAAGAGCTAGAATAAAAGTAGTTGGAAGTTATTCAAAAAATAATTCTGTTGAAAGTGATTATTTGTATCCTGATGCCAATGGAAATGTTACTTACGCATTACCTGCAACAAATGAAAATGTAGCATTAGATGGTGCAACAATCTTAATCTATCCTAGAGAACAATATAAAGATGACAGTACAAAAACACAATGTGATCCAGGTGATAAATTAGGACAAACAGAAGCTATTGAAATTGAAGGACAAGTTGCAAATCCAAATTATAATAGTCAAATTTGTATTGATTATCGTCGTGATTTTAGTGGAAATGCTGATATGATGTCTTATCTAGATACTTGTTTTGCACCAACAATTGATCCAGATGCTATTGTAATGGATGATGATTTAGCAGCTTACAATAATGTAGCTAGACAACTTTATGCAGCATCATCTGCTTTTGATAATGGTCAATCTGAACTAGAACCAGATGCTGCTGGAACTTTAAAAGTTGATGATCCTACTAAGAAAATCACTTTAAGTTGTAATGCTTTTGCAACCGGTGAAAAATATGACGATGAGGGAGTATTAACTGAATTTGATCCATCAAACGTTAAAACTTATAGTGCAACAAAAACTGTTGCTGAAAGAAAGTATTGTACAACGGAGTGTAAGGAAACAGTAACGGTAAGTTATCAAGCACCAGTAGCAACTCAAGCAGGACTTTGTTTCTCTTACAAAGTAGAAATTAAATCTAAAGTTAAATGTAAAGCTAAAAAGACAAATGTAAGACCAACAAAGAAAAGTTTATGTCGAGTTGTCGCAAGCTGTTGGGGTACTTATGATGCAGGTCATGATCAAGGTGGACCAAGTGAAGACTTTGATAACTGTATTCAAAAATGTGATGGTGGAAAATATAGTCAAGCATGTATCAATAGTTGTTATAAAGAAACATATCCTGAAGAAGCTAATGGTATAAAGAAAACAACAAATACAATTAGTTATAACGATCATGTAAAAGTATCTAAGTTAGCTAATAATAGCGTTTCATATGCTGGTGTAACATGCAATAGTTCATTCACAGGTAGTAAACCTACATTCTCTAACTATTCTGCAGAACAAATTTATAAATTTAAACAAAAATATCCAGGTGGTAGTTATGTATCTACTGGAAACAATACATGGAAATGGGTTCCTGGAGGAGATTGCCAAAGTGATATTGGATACTACTATTTCTCAACTCTTGCTTTAACTAGGAGTTCAATTTCTGGATTTAGAGGTAAATATCAAGATCCTACAGGACAAGGATTTAAAATGCAATGGTGGAGTGGATTCCATTGTGATTCAACCTGTTATTGGAGAAGTAGTGGATGTTCATCAAATAGTTTAACTACTCAAGCAGCTATTGATAAAGATTATCAAGACCAATTGGCAGAACAAGCAGCTGATTTGGAAAAATGTAGAGAAGCAGTTGATTGTAACATCACAACTACACATTATGTAATTACGGTTGATCCACAAGATACAGGAAGTAAAAACTATCATGAATATGTAGTAGATCAAGCACCTAACCATTCTCCAAGTGGTGATGGTATTATGGAAGACTATAGTGGTAATTGTTATAGTAAAGAAGATGGTTGGGAATACAGAAATGTACTTTCATTCCCAGAATCATGGCTATCTGTAAAGAGTGGAAAAGTACTTACAAAGAAACCTGCAGATGCTGAACACTATCAATATTTAGGACATACATTCTGTACAAATTTATCATCTAATCCTGTCAATGTAGATTGGTATGATTGGAAAGTCAATAAGAATATGGATCCTAATATTGATCAAGCAAAGAAAGACAAAATCAATAGTGAACGTGTTGATAACATCAATGTTCGAATTGGAAAAAATGATCAAAGTCATTTATGGGGACTAATGGGATGGAACTTTGATATCAATTGTTTCTATGCCTTAATTAAAGATCCTGACGATTGTACTGAAGAATGTTGTGGAAGCGATTGCCCAGGAAATACACCAGATAATCCAGGTGATGGAGGTGGTGGAGGAGGAGCCTGTAATGGAGAAGATTGCACAATAATGCCAACTTATGAATTTAGAACAATTTCTCTAAATAACGTCTTCCCAAATAACAGAACTCCAAACTTCAACTGGACAAGTCAAGCAAGAAATACTTTAAATACAGATTATCCAATAGTACCAGATGTATTACTTGCAGATATTCAAGACAAGAAAGATAGAGTATTTACTAACGATAATGAAATTGATTATGAATTTGAGTTGACAGCAGATACTCTTAAAGCTATTAAGGACTATAATAATGACGATAGAGAAGGCCGTAAGAGTGGTAATTATACCGATTATGCATGGGGAACACTTGAACCAAGTGAATACGTTGCAGGTGTCACGATTTATAAGAGTAGTTTTATCAATACATTCTTAGTGAGTAAAGGGGCAGTTAAGAAATCTGGACTTATCGGATGTAATAATGAGTATGCTGGAAGTTGTAATAAAGCAACTTCCCAAAGTGAAGGGAGGTAAAGTATGAATAAAGGAATGTTAGCATTAGGAATTATTCTTCTTGCTATCTTTGCGTTCACAATGATTAATGTAGTAAATAGTTATTTTTCAGGAAATGAAATGGATTACTACTTATTAAAAGAAACAACAGAAGCAAGTATGAAAGATGCAGTTGATTTGGGATATTATAAGATGTCTGGACAAGTTAGAATGGATAAAGAAAAATTTGCAGAAAGTTTTATTAGACGTTTTGCAGCATCTGTTCGTCTTAACCGTGATTATAACATTAAGTTTTATGATTTAAATGAAACACCTCCAAAAGTAACAGTACGTATTACATCTAAGACAACTGCATCAAACTCTAATGGAGAAACAGCAGGAATGACAAATGAAATCAGTGCTATTCTTGAAACCACATATAAATCTAATAAACTAATTGAACAACTCATTCAACAAGGAAAATTAAATTATAGTAAACTGAATCAAAATACATAATTGAAGAAAAGAAATAGAAAGGAGTTTTAATATATGAATAATATTGTTATAAGAATTAAGAAATTTTTATCTAACAAAAATACTGTTACAGTCATTGGTGTAATCGCAGCTGTCATTGTTCTTTTTGTAGGATATAACTGGCGTGTTAATAGTGCTATCAATCCAATTACTGTTCCTTATGCAATTCAAACAATTACCCCTGGAACAGAAATTACTCAAGATATGATTGGAACAATGGAAGTTCCACCTAGTATGCTAAAAGGTGGAGTAATTAGAGAAGTATCACAAGTTGTTAATAAGTATGCATCAAGTGATAGTATTATTCCAGAAGGAAGTGTTTTCTACTCAAGATTAGTTGTTCCAAAAGATCAACTAGAAGCAGCTATCATTTATGATTATCCAAAAGGATATGTACTTTATAACTTACCTGTTGATACAGAGAATACTTATGGTAACTCTATTTTCCCAGGAAATTATATTGATATTTATTTAAAAGCAATTAACCGTGCTGATGCAAATGGAAATGTAACTCAAGATAAAATCATGGTTGGTCGAATGATTGAAAATGTAAAAGTTATTGCTGTTAAGGATTCAAGTGGTAATGATGTATTTTCAAATTTAGATGAGAAGAAAGATCCAGCACTAATTATCTTTGCAGTTCCAGAAGATATCAATATTTTACTTCGTAAAGCAAGCTACTTAAGAACGTATGAAACGACAATTATTCCAGTACCAACGAATGAAAGTTTACAAGATAAACCAGGAGAAGTAAAAATATCAAGTAATGACTTGAAGAACTTTATCAACAACGTAACTGCAATGACGGATGCAGATTTGGCAGGAACAAGTTAGAAAGGGGTGAAGTCTTATGAATGATCAGATTTTTGACAAACTAGACTTCGGTCCCCTAAAACCTCTTCTTGACAATGATGACATTACAGATATTTCTTATTGTAACAAAGGACAAATTTGGATACGTTCACTTACACAAGGTTCACAACGTATTGAAGTGGCAGGGCTAGATGATGCATTCATGGAACGCCTTGCCTTTCAGTGTTCTAATGTAATGGGAACAACATTCAATAATGCTAAACCATTTCTAGACGCTGAAAGTACAGAACTTCGTTTGAATTTCGTTCATGATACAATTGCAACCAATGGACTTGCTTGTGTTATACGTAAAACACCTGCAAAAATACGTCTTGAAAAAGAAAAACTATTAAAAGATGATTATTTCACAGCAAATATTCATGATACTTTGATTAAATGTGTTGAAGGTCATTGTAATATTATTGTTTGTGGAGAAACTGGTTCAGGTAAAACAGAGTTTGTTAAGTATCTAGCATCTCATACGAAGGAAAATGAGAAAATCATTACAATTGAGGATACACTAGAACTTCACTTGGATAGAATTTTCCCTCATCGTGATATTGTTGCGATGAAGACGAATAATGTTGCAAGTTATTCCGATGTACTTGTTACTTGTATGCGACAAAATCCAAAGTGGATACTACTTTCCGAAGTACGTTCTGCAGAAGCAGTTACTGCAGTTCGTAACTCTATTTCATCAGGACACAACATTCTATCTACAATCCATGCTGATAAGGCTAGTGCCATTCCATATCGTCTTTATAGTTTGCTTGAAAGTGATATCGAAGTAGATCAGTTTTTAACAACGATTTATCGATATATTCAATTAGGAGTTCATATTAAAGCTTATTATAGTAAGGAAAGAGGAAAATTTCATCGTGAAGTAGATGAAGTTGTAGAGTTTTATGTAGATGATGATAACAAGCCACAATCACATATCTTATATCAAAAAGTCTTTGGAAAAGAGCCTATTCAAAATGGTCCAAGTGATCATTTAAGGGAATACTTAGAAAATCAAAATATTTCTTTGGAAGGATTATTAACAACAGGACAATCAACAGGAAATATTGATGAAGAATTTGAAAAAATGGTAAATGAAACAAAGGATTTAAAGGAAAATACAAAAGAAGGAGAGGAGAAAATAGAACCAAAACAAGAAGTAAACACTCCACTTCCATCTGTTTCACCAGCAACGGAAATACCTAAGAAAGTAGAAGTAGCACCTACTGTAGAAGAAAAGAAGCCTCCTGTAGTTACTACTACTCCTACAACGCCATTACCTCAAATCAATAAACCAACGGCTAGTCCTGTTCAAGTAGCACCACAACCTAGTACTACTACAACGGTTGTACAACCTAAAGTTTCTACAACACCAGTTCCAAATATTCCAGTTACACAACAAGTAAGAACTACAACCCCTGTTCCTAGTGTAGGACAAGTTTCAAGTCAAAGTGTACCAAATGATACGGTACTCTAGAAAGGAGTAAAAATGGAGTTATTTATACTTTTATTTATAGCAATAGTTGTATTACTATATCGAAATTATAAAGGAGAAAACGTCTATAAATATATTGTTGATCAGGTTGGTGGAATTTACAATAAATTTGCCCCTTATTCCTTTAAAGTTGTTCGAGAAAAAACAAAGGAATTAGGTCAGGAATATACAGTAAAACAGTATTCAACACAGGTTGCAATTTTCTCTGTGTTTGCAGCTGCAGTTTCTTACCTTTATTTTTATAACATCTTTATTAGTGTTATCTATGTTTTCTTAGCAATTGCTATTATTCCATATTTGGCATACTTAAGATGTAAAAGGGTATATAGTGAATTTTTATTCGAGCAAATTCAAGTATATACAACCAATACGATTATGGAATTTGCAACAACTCAATCCTTTGTAAGAAGCTTGGAGGGTGTAAGAGATTCAGGAGTTTTGGAAGATCCTGTTTTAGCTGATGTAAAAACAATGATAGAAATGGCTTATGAAAATGGTAGTATTGATGAAGCACTCAATATGATGAGCCAAAAATATCCATATTACATTGTAAAGAATATGCATCAATTGTTCTTACAAATTACTAAAGAAGGTGCAAGAGATACTGGTGAAAGTTTGGATAATATGCAACTTGATATCGACCAACTTGTTGAAAGTGTATATCGTGACCGTATTGAAAGAAGTACTTTCCATAAATCATTTATTAGATATGGTGTAATGCTTTATTTACTTGTTATGTTAGTTCAGTATTTGATTGGTAAAGAACAATATCTTGCCATGTTAGATCAGCTTCTTGTACAAATCCTTCTTCATTTAGTTATTATTGTTAATACATACTTTCTTCTTAAAGGAGAAAAATATTATAATGAGAATGTGGGGGCTGAATAATTATGGAAATAGTAATTGTAGGTGTAATTGTTCTTTTTGTACTAGTTTATAACAAGACAATAGATACACATCAGTTTATAGCAGATAATGTTAAATATTTTGAGGCATTAAGAGAAGATGATTATAACTTTTTAGTTTATGCAAAATATGGTGATGAAGTAAATCCTGACATTTTATTTAAAAAAAGAGTTTTAAATGCAGGTTTAGTTTCTCTGGTATTCTTATTTCTTTTCTTAGATAACATTTCGCTTTTAAACATCGTACTTGTTATAGTAGTTGCATTCTTTATATTTAAACAACCTTATACAAGTTTAAAAAAGTTTTATAAAGCTCACTTGCATGATATTGATGTTATGTTGCCATACTATTTAAAGAGTTTAGAGATTTTAGTACAACACTATACTGTACCGGTTGCAATAGGTAAAAGTATAGATGATGCTCCTGAAATTTTTAAACCAGGACTAAAAGATATGATTGAAAAAATCAATGCAGGAGATTCTTCAATAGATCCTTATATGGAATTTGCTAATACTTATCCAGTAAGAGATTCCATGAGAATGATGCGTCTTTTATATCGTCTTGGAATTGGTTCTCAAGAAAAGAAACAAGAACGTCTGATGATGTTTTCAAGAACTGTCTCAAACTTACAAAATAAAGCAAGAGAAACAAAATATAAAGAACGTCTAAATCATATGGAAAATCAAACAATGATTATGTTATGTGCAACAGGTGTAGGTGTTATGATTTTAATCGTTTTAGCAATGATGCAGATGTTATAATTATTAGACGTAAAGTTGTATAAAAAAATGTACACATGTATGAATTTTTGGTATAATAATTTTAGAAAATAGAAAGGAGTGATTTCACAAATGAAAGCAGCAACAGGTGAATTAAGTTTAACTGTTATTACAGTTGTCGCAATTGGTATTATCGCAGCATTATTCGCAGCACTTTGGCCACAAATTAAGACTAAAATTGAAGGTGCTTGGAATACATCAGATGAACAATTAACTGGTGCACAAGGTAATGGTCAACATACAACTGACTATGATTTTAACTATATTCAACCAGCAACTGGATTTAATTTCACAAGTGGAGATTATACAATTTCAGTAAAATAATTTCGAAGATAAAAAAGAGGGTGTTGTAGATGAGAGACGCAATAGGAGGACTTGTATCCATCAATATTATTATATTTTTCTTATTTTTAGTTAATGGATATCTTGCGCTTTCTGTAAATTATACAAAAGCAACTCGAATGAAAAATTACATCGTTAAAACTATTGAGGCATATGAGGGACATACAACAGGAGGAGATGGTTCTACCCATGATGCAATAGTAAAGTATGCTCAGGCAAATCATTATTTTGCAAAACAAGATTTTATGCCTAGTACTACAACAGATTATTGCTGCTATGGTACAAATGATGGTAGTTATTGTATTCATGCAACACTTGCAGGTACTTCAGATAATCCAAATGATGATGATTATAAGGGATATAACTATCAAGTTATTACTTTTGTAAATCTTGATATTCCAATATTCAATAAATTATTGTCAGTCAAAAACAATGGTGAACCTATTTTCAAAGGAATGCTTTGGGTAAAAGGTGAGACCTCGTCAGTTAGAGGAACCGTTGGTGCGAATTATCTACATGGTTGTGGATAAAAAGAAAGGATGATTAAACATGAATGTTATTATAGCAAATGAAGCTAAGAATACACTTGCCAACTTAGATATCGATGTTATTAAGAACTTAAATGGTACTTATACGGCTGATGAGCTGATTGAAATGTTTAAGAATTTTTTCTTTGCACGAATGATTTTGGATATTACAGCAATTCAAAACTATCAGGATGTTACCAATATTCAAAAGATTTCTATGGAACTTGATGTGAGTAAAATTATTTTATTATTACCAGCAACAGAGGAGATGTCTTCTTCTTTGTTTTTGTCCAAATTGATTTCTATGGGAATTTATAACTTTACTACAAATTTAGAGGGAGTAAAGTATTTACTTGATCATCCTAATAGTTATAAGGATGTTGCTCATATTCAACAACTTTCTAGTTTATCAGGAACAATTAGTGATAAAGTCGCAGGTGGATCTAGAGTAATAGGGATTAAAAATATCACAGATCATGCTGGAGCAACAAGCCTAATTTATATGCTTAAGAAAGAGCTCGAGCAAACCTATGGAATGAGAGTTGCCGCAATCGAAATTGATAAACATGATTTTGCTTACTTTAATGATGTCAATATGGTATCCACTATTGAAGCCGAATTAGGGACACAAATTTTAAAATTAAAAGATGCAACAGTTATTTTAATTGATTTAAATGAATCTAACTCAGATAATGCTTGTGGAGATGTTTTATACTTGATAGAACCAAGTAGCATTAAATTAAATAAGTTGATGAGAAGAAATAGAACTGTTTTTGAAAAATTAAAGGGAAAAAAGATTGTTCTTAATAAAAGTTTATTAACTCATAGTGATATTATGGACTTTGAATATGAAGCAAAAACGAAAGTATTCTATAATATTCCACCATTAAATGATCGAGTAAGAAATAATGTTTTAACTGATTTACTTGCGAAAATAGGGCTTTTAAAGAAATCAGAAGAAGATAAAGATGATGGTAAAATTTTTGGGTTATTTAGACGATAAGATTTGACAATTTGTAAAAAATTAGATATATTGATATTAGTGAAAAGGAGTGAAGGAAATGGGATTATTTCAAATTCTTGAAGTAGATTGTAGTACATTAAATCCAATTATTAGTGTATTGAAACATGGTTTTATGCCAATTATTCAAATTGGTATTCCAATTATCTTAATTGTACTAGGTAGTATCGATTTAGGTAGAGCTGTTATCGCATCAGACGATAAAGAAGTAAAAGCTGCACAATCAAGACTCATTAAACGTTGTATTTATGCAGTTGCTATCTTCTTTGTAGTAACAATCGTTCAATTACTTACAAGCTTACTTGGAAATACACAAAGTGCAGAAACTGGAAACCAAGATGCTAATAAGTGGTGGGAATGCTGGAAAGCAGCATAGTTTAAGAAAAGTAATAATTTTAAAAGATATCTCTTCAAATTGGAGATATTTTTTGTTTTATGAAAAAATGAAAAAAATTTAAAAAGTACAAATTTTTAAAATTTGACCTTGTAGAAGAGAAGATTTTGTAAGAAAACATAACTTTTCTTCTATTTTTTGATTAAAAAGTAGTCCAAAAATTAAAAATTTGCTGTTTGCTTTTATTTTCTAACCATTGTATATTATCCACCCAGAAAGGAGAAATACTGTGGCAAAACAAAAGAAAAAAGAATTCTTAACTTCAAAATATGATCGGGTTTTTAAAGCTATTTTTCTAAGTTCAAATGACCCATTTCATTTGTTAGATCAGTTTTTAGAAGCACTACTTTCTATTCCAGTAGAAAAAGTAGAACTCAAAGGAACAGAACTACCAATTACAAATGTAGGAGAAAAAGTAAAAGTAGTAGATGGGTTAATTAAAGTAAATGAACATATCAATATTCATATAGAAAATGATACAAAGTATGACGAGGGAATTAGAAGAAGAAACTTTGGGTATCTCGCAAGCATATATGATAGAAATATAGAACGAGGAGGAAGAATAGATTTAAGAGAAAGATTTTTATTGATAGATTTTAATTTTACTAAAGCAAAGCAAGAACAAGTTATTGATTACTATCAGATAATGAATAAAAATGGAAAGAAATATATAAAAAATCTTGTAATAATGACATATAACATAGAAAAGGTAAGAGAGTTTTGGTATAATAAAGATATCAAAAACATTAAGAAGTACAAATACTTAATCATGTTAGACTTAAATGATGAAGAAAGATATAAACCATGGTTAACAATGGAAGAAAGACAAGAAGTTACAGAAAATATGATACGACAAGAAGCTATGAGAAAGGGCGAAGCGAAAGGAGAACGTCGTGAAAAGACCAATGCAGCAAGAAACATGCTAAGGGAGAATATGGATATTTCAACCATAACAAGAGTGACAGGCTTAAGTGAAAAAGCCATACAAAGATTATCCGTTTGATAAATTGCACTTGGAAAATTTTAGAGGTTCCAAGTCATTTTTATTTCTTTTGCAGAGTAGTGAGATAGCTGCTTTCGTTAACTACAGAGATAAATGCACGGGAAAGAAAAAATAAGAGATAAAAAATTAAATGCACGCAAAATAAAAG
>CANQWT010000029.1 GCA_947627635.1 uncultured Bacilli bacterium | reverse complement strand
TTCGCCAACTTATTACATTTGGTTTTATTGCTACTAAATTATCTGTTTCTACGTCTCCTGGACTTGTTCCATCAATTGAACCTGTCTCAAATTTACCTATCCATATCCCAGATAGGTTCTTCTCTCCAAAGGTGAAGCCAGGTGGTGTATACCATCCTTCTGCTGTGTCTCCTGTATATTGGGCACTTCCTTCATCTGTCGTAGAAGCAGCAACAAATTTCACATCGATTTCTCCAGGTAATGCTTGTGTCGGTATTGTCTCTCTCCCTATCTCTTGCTTTCCATAATAGTTCTTTCCATCTTCACTCTTTATTGTGTATGAGTATCTCGGTATCCATACCCACATTTGGAGAATATCATTCATATTCACTTTTGCTCCTACCTCAGCTTTCTGATAAGCCTCTCTTGTCTCATTTGTTACTGTTACTGCATTCGCCCACATTTGTCTCTCATAATCATACCATCTTGAATTTGTATCTGCCTTCACCCAATTATATCCATTGTATACCACTGGTATCATGTTGTCACTTAGTACTGGTGCATTTGGTGTTCCATTCTCATAGTTGTTTATTATTTGACTTCCATTCACTCTTATCTTTCCATAAAATACTTTATTCTGTGCTTCATTATCTGCATCATAGTTTAACCATATCTTTAATTCATAGTTCTTCTTGTCATTATTTCCTTTTATTACTCCTCTATCTATCATTCTTCCTGCATCTAATGTCTCTATTGTCTTTTGTCCTTCTATATTGATTTCATATCTGATATCTTTCTCTCTTAATTCTTCACATTTACTACATTCTTTCATTGCTTCACTATCTGTATCTAGATATACTTGATATTCTATATCTCTATTTCCTTTATTTTCTATACTAAACTTATATACTTTTCCTTTTATTCCTTCTTTATCTTCTATTGGTACTGCACCTTTTATTTCTATTCCTTCTGTTTCACTTTCATCTAATACTAATTCTAATTTATCTGCGATGATAGATACTTTTTTCTTTCCAAATAGAGTTACAGTAAATAGAGCATATGATACTCCTAACAACAGTACTACTAATAATAATCCTATTACCAAATACTTCTTTTTATTTTTCTTCTCTTCCATAGTTATACTTCACCTCTTATTATATAATGTAACACTTTTAGAAGAAAAATACTACTATATTTAGAACTTTATCTAATTTTAATCAATAGTAAAACTTCTATTATTTTTAGATAATTATATATAACGAGGTGTAAATAGATGATAGAAACAAAGGAAGAAATTGGAATTACAGATGAAGAACTTGATAAGATTTTTTCAATGATTTCAAGGAATGTAAAATATTATAGAAGATATAATAAATCAAAATATGCAGATAAATATGGAAGAATTAGTCAAGAACGTCTCGCAGAACTCTGTCAAGTTAGTCAGTCACTCATCGCAAATATAGAAAGTGAAAGAGTAAAGCAAACATTTTCTATTACAGTTATTGCAACGATTAGTAAAATTTTAGGAATACCTTTTGAAGAATTCTTTAAAGAGCATCATTTTTAAACTAGTAAAAAAGTAAGATTTTGGCATACAGCTACTCATCTTACTTTTCTTTTTAAAATAATCCATTATTACTTGGTGGCATTTGATTATTTTGATCCTGATTTATAGGAGGTTGTCCTTGTGGCATTCCCATAAATGGAGCTTGATCTTGTAATGGACTTTCATTCGTCATAGGTGGAACTTGGTTTGTTTCTATTGTTCCACTAGGTTGTGTATTATTTGGTACTGGATTTGTTGGAAAAGACGTAAAAGTTCTTTGTTGTTCTTCATGTACCGGATGAAGTGGGGTTTGATCTCCTGTTGGTTCTAAAACAAGAGATTTTGGTTTTTTTACAATTTTAACAATAATTGCAATTAAAATTAGTAACAAGAATAAGCCAATTCCAATTGTAATATAAATATTTGTCATATTATAAAGTGCAAATTCAAGCTCAATTTTATCCCCTTTAAATTCCATTAAATCCCAAGTCAAATTTTTACCATTATTTTCCACTTTTGTTGCATTATTTGTAATAGCTTTATTTGGTAAATTGATATGAAATGCAACATCCATTCCTGATAGCATAGATGAATAATCAAAATCATCTCCAAAATCAAGTGTACCATCTCCTGTTGTATCATCTATACCAGTCACTTCATTATCATTCACATCTGTATCCATGGCATCATCCATACCTAAGCTATCATAATCAACTGATTTCATATTGATTTGATATGTATTTTTGAAAAATCCTTTCTTAACTGTGAAAAATTGATCACTTTCAACCACATCAGATACATTTGTATCAATTTCTTCAGAACTACTAACTGTATCAATATTATCAAAATGTTTGGTAATCTTATAGCCTGTCTTATTATCTTCCTTATAATCTTCAACAGTATAACCTTTATCTTCTAGTTCCTTTTTGTTATCAGTAATAGAAGTTGAACCTGTACTTTCTAAAATGCTATCATCAACTGCTTCAATAAGCTCTAAATCCATACTTTTATTTCCATGAATTTCCATGGTCATATTCATTTTGACACATCCTGTTGTTAAAAACATGATGCATAGCATTAACCCTATCTTTTTTAAATTTCTTTTCATCTTATACTCCTTTACTATCATAATTATAGCAAACTTTCACCCAAAGAAAAAGCACAAATGTGCTTGACCTTTAAAATTTATTCTAGTGTAACTTGATATGGATTATCTATTGTTCCATCACCCGTTAGTTTTACGTTTGTATTCAAATAGAAACTAGGATAAACTTGTCGTTCCACTTGTAATGGACTATCAAATGAAATCGTTCCATCAATAAGTGCTGTCGTAACTTTAGATATTTCATTACTATTGTAAGATAAGAACCATGAAGTCGTTTGATCCATCATTTTGTCTAAATAACTACCTCTACAGTTTTGATTACTATTAAAGCAAGCATCATTAAAGCCTAACGCATAACTATATTGATAGTCACTAGCATAAAGTGGTGCAAGATAAGTTACTAAGTCTTTCTTGTCTTTAGAATTACTTCTTTCTGTTTGATACAAGTTCTTAAAGTCTAAATCCTTTAAATCACCCAAATACCATTCTACATTTGTAAGCAATGCTTTATATTCATCATTTAATGTTCCATAGTATTCGTTCATCACTTCATTGACTTGTGAATTTTGATAATTGATATCTTCTCCTAGTTGATAACTAGAACTCTTAATTGGTGTTTCTTTAACAACTTTAATTCGTTTCTCTAAAGCACCATATTCATCTTTTACTTCAAAAATACCAACAATTCGATAAAGGTCTTCTTGAATTTTCATATAGTTATTAGGATTTTCACCAATATAACGATATTCTCTTGTATTCTCTTGTTTAGTTGAAGAAAGTTCTATTGGATAAAGTTCTCCTGTTTTTCCTTCATAGTAATTACTTGTAGTATTTGCTTTAGCAAGTAAAGTAGTAACTGCTTCTTTATCTACAATTTCATAAGGTGAAAGAACTTCTTTTCCTTGTGGAAAATCAAGAGGCTTATCTGCAAGACCCACTTCACTATTAAAAGTGACTGTGACTTTATCTGTTCCTAAATTATGCATACGAATATAGAATTCTTGGTTTTCTCCTTGCTTAATTACAAAACCTTCTTTATTTGGTATAACTTTTGTACTCTCCAAATAGCCTATCTTAAAGTTTTCACTTCTTGAAGCATCATAAAACAAGTTGTATTTCGCATCACGACTATTGATATTTTCAATTTTCAAAACTACCGTTTTTTCTTCATTTGGATTGATTGTGAATTTCATTTTTGAAGATGCTAAATACTTTTGGGCATAAGTCGTTGCTACCGCGTTCTCATTCACTAATCGAGAGTGAAGATTTCCCGAAATAATACGAATAGTTTCTTTTTCTTCATGTTTTACCGTAAACATTGCATAACTATAATATGCACTAAAAATAAACAATGTAACAATTCCAAGGCATATTACATAGCCTCTTGGAATATTTTTTTGTAAAATTCCTTTCATTTTCATCACCCTATTTATGACAAAATGGCATATTCTTAACTTTATTATAATAAGTGATGAAAATTTTTTCAATTAAATTTTATGGACTTTACAATTGAAAATGTCTATTTTTCTAATTTTTTTCAACTAAATACAACAAAAAAAGAAGCCATAATCATTGCTTCTATTATTCAACTCGAAAATCTATTGGATTTTTTCCATGAGCTTTTAAAAATTCATTTGCTTTTGAGAAAGGATGACTACCAAAGAAACCATTATAAGCAGAAAATGGAGAAGGATGAGCAGATTCAATAATACAATGTCTTTCATTTGTAATCAAGCCTTTCTTAGCTCTTGCATAAGCACCCCATAGGATGAAAACAACTGCATCTTCTTTTTCGTTTAAAATTCGTATCACTTGGTCTGTAAAAGTTTCCCATCCTTTATCTTTATGTGAAGCTGCCTTATCTTTTTCAACCGTTAATACACTGTTGAGTAGCATAACCCCTTGTTTTGTCCAAGGAATTAAACTGTTTTTCTTGGGAAAAGGAATTCCTAAATCCGCTTCTAATTCTTTAAAAATATTTTGTAAAGATGGAGGTTTTGCGACAGTATCTCTGACTGAAAAAGAAAGCCCTTGAGCTTGATTTTCTCCATGATATGGGTCTTGTCCTAAAATAACAACTTTCACTTGGTCATAAGGAGTATAACGAAAAGCATTAAAAATCTCGTTCTTAGGAGGGTAGATGGTTTTTGTTTTGTATTCTTCATTTACAAATTGAAGTAATTCTTTAAAGTAGTCTTTTTCAAATTCTTTTTGTAAGTATATATCCCAACTATTTCCTATCATTGATATCCACATCCATTTCCTTTAAAAATATTTCTAAGGCTTTCCCTTTTAATCCATAAGGATACGTTTTTTTTGAGCTTTCACGTTTCTCATGAAAATCGCTTCCTCCTGTCACAAACAAATCATGTTCTTTAGCAAGACGTAAGTATTTCATACGCTCATGTTCATTCATTGTCGGATAATAAACCTCTATTCCATCAAGGTCTAATTTTAAAATCTCTTCGATTTTATTTTTTACAATATAATGAGGATGGGCTAGTACTGCAAGAGCATGATTTCGATGCAGTAACAAAATGGCATCTTCTAATTCGAGATTTTCTGTTTGGACATAGCAAGGAGCATCTTCACCAATATAATTATCAAATATTTCTTCCCAAGATAAAGGATATTTTTCTTGAATTGCTTTAGCTACATGAGGTCTTGCAATAGCACCATCTGCATACTTTACAACGTTTTCATAAGTAATATCAATGTTTTTATCCTTTAATAAGGATATCATTTTCATCACTCTCGTTTTTCTTTTTTCCACAAGATTTGTTAAAAACTCTTTGATTTCACGAGTAATTGGTTTTCCTGCTTTGAAATAGCCTAGTAAGTGAATATTTTCACCCTTATAATAAGTTGACAATTCAACACCAAGTAAAACGGGAAGCGCTAAGTTGCAAGAAAATTCCTGATAAGCATCAATACTATCATGGTCTGTAATTGCAATAAGAGAAAAACCCTCTTTTTTCTTTAAAATTGCTAAGTCTTTTACATTTAATGCACCATCAGAATATTTCGTATGATTATGTAAATCTGCTTTCATCTTGTACCCCCCCTATTTGTGATATGTTTCATGATTACGAATTTTATAACTACGATAAAGTTGTTCTAGTAAAAATACTCTAAAAAGTTGATGAGGAAAAGTCAATTTTGAAAAGGATATCGCCTCATTACTTCTTCTTTTAACAGCATCAGATAAACCATTGCTACCACCAATTACAAAAACAAGAGGACCTAGAAGTTCAATTTGTTCTAAATGAGAAGCAAAGGTAGAGGAATTCATCTCTTTTCCTTCAATTTCAAGAGTTACAACATAGTCTTTTTCTTTGATTTGACTTAAGATTTTCTCGCCCTCAAGGATTATATTTTTTTCCTCTTCCTTAAAAGAAGCATCAGGAAGTTCTATGATTTCAAGTTTTGTATAACGTGATATACGCTTTTGATATTCTTCAATAGCCTCTTTCAAATAATTTTCTTTTAATTTTCCTACACAAATGATTTTCATTTTACACCTCAACTAATTCTGTTTCTTCCTTTTGCTTTGCCACAGCAATATGGGGATGATATGGTGTATTTGAAAGAGCATCTATTACTGTATCACGTGCTAAAGTTTCAAAGTTATGATGCTCGCTTAAGTGAGCAAGAAGAATTTCCTTTGTATTTTCTCCCACCAACAATTTCAAATATCCCGCTGTAGTTTTGTTGGACAAATGCCCATGGTCTCCTAAAATTCGTTGTTTTACAAGATATGGATAGTCTCCATTCATCAATAGTTCCTCATCGTGATTTGCTTCGATAAAATAAACATTTCGGTTGGATAATTTTGGAAAATATTTCCTTGGAAGATAACCTGTATCTGTCACATAGACAAGGCTTGATGAACCCTCTTCTAGTAAAAAACCACAAGAAATTGCGTCATGACTTGTTGCAAAAGGAGAGATTTTTATCCCCTTCAAGGAAACTGTTGGAAGTAAAAACTCGATTTGTTCTTTCGGAATAATTGTCTTTACTTCTTTATAGATATCTTCTTGAATATAGACTTTAGCCCCAGTATGTTTTAAAACAACAGGTAAACCTTGAATATGGTCTTTATGAGTATGTGTAATCAAAATTGCATCAATATCATCCAAAGAAAGTTGCATTTCTTTTAAGCACTGTTGGATTTGCTTACAACTAATTCCCACATCAATTAGTAATTTGCAATTTTCTCCTTCGATATAAGTACAATTTCCTTTAGAGCCTGAAGAAAATGATTTGATTTTCATGTTAGTAAAGGGTTCGTGGGTCTAAGACAACATATCCCGATTTATAAGGATATCCTTTAAATAAACTAAAGTGTAAGTGTGGACCTGTCGCCCAACCAGAGTTTCCAACAGCACCGATTACTTGTCCCCGTTCAACGACTTGTCCTCGTTGGATATATTGTGCACTTAAGTGAGCATAAAGAGTGTAATATCCTGTTCCATGGTCAATTACAATATAATTTCCATCCAAACTACGATATCCTACTTCAACTGCAGTTCCATTGTTTGCTGCATAAACAGGTGAGCCATATCCAGTTCCGGCTATATCAATACCATTATGGAAAGCACCCCAACGCCATCCAATATCAGATGTAATTTGATATGGTGTCTTTGTAGGCCAATACCAATATCCATCTGCAGCATAACCTCCGGCATGTCCACCACGCACTACAATTTCATTGACTGCAGGACGAATTTCTTCTGTTTCTTCACGAATAGTCATTGTTGCTTCAAAAGCACCATTTACATATTTGTCAGTTCTTGCAACTCTAGAAAGTCCATTCTGCCCTTTTTGAATAACGTTTGTTGTTCCTAAAAGCAAATTATTGTCATAACGAATTTCTGTCTGATATTTTACTTCTTGAAGTTCTACAACCTTATCAACTTCTACTAAATCAAACTGAGGTTGTAAAACACCTAAAGTAACCTCTTGTCCTGGGAAAAGAAGACTATTTTCATCTTTAAATTGAGGATTAGACACTAAAAATTCGGCATTAGAAAGTTGGTTATCATAAGCCACTTTACTAATCGTATCTCCTTCTTTTACCACATACTTTTTCTGGTCCTTTAAAGTTCCAAACAATAAAAACTTAGATAAATCTTCTTCTGTTTGATAAATTGTTTCAGTAACAGGAATATTTACTTCTCTAATGATAATCTTATTATCAATATATATATCTTCTACTTTTCTTCCTGTTTCTTTAATTTCTTCTTGTGTTCCATTTTGATAATCTTCATACTTTTCTTGGTCAATAAAAGCATAAATCGTATTTTCTACTGCTTTATTAAAAATTTCTTTATCAAGAACATAGATCACTTTATCCTCTTGTGTTTTTGTCTCTTCACCTTCTGTTTTTTCTTCAAGTCCTTTGATAGTAATACTATAGCCTTTTATTGTAAAAGGAGAAGTTTCTTGAATACGATTATAAATGTTTTCTGTAGTGCTTATTTTTTCATCATAAGTAATTTCCTGCTCTACATCCAAATCAACTGGAGCATATACTTTTTGAACATCGTATTTTTCTTTTAGGGTCTTTTGAGCTTCGTCAATGTAATTTTCTAGATTTTCTTTAGATTCAATAAGCCCTAGTGATTTTCCTTTTAAATAAACACGATAAACTTGACGTGGTTCTTGTACTTTAGGAGTTGAACTGATTAAAACAAGTCCTAAAGACAAAACTCCTGCAAGAAAAAGAGTAATTATTTTTTTAGTATCCAAAGTTATTCCTCCTTTTTATCTTTCGTTAAATTTAAGAAAGTACTGGTATTTTTTTTGAATAATAGTTCAATTGTCGCTGTTGCACCGTTTCGATGCTTTCCAATGATTAGTTCACTAATACTTGTATTATCATCTAGTCTCTTTTCCTTATTATAATAATCTTCTCGATATAAGAAAGCTACAATATCGGCATCTTGTTCAATTGAACCAGATTCACGTAAATCGCTCATCATAGGTCGCTTATCTTCACGTCCTTCAACAGCACGAGAAAGCTGGGCAAGTGCAACAATTGGAATATGTAACTCCATTGCTAAGGTCTTTAAACTTCTTGATATATCCGCAACTTCTTGTTGACGGTTGGCGCCATAGTTTTTTCCACCAGAGATAAGTTGCAAATAATCAATGACTACAAGTCCTAAACTGTTAGAAGAAGATGCTAGTCTTCTACATTTTGCTCTAATTTCTCCAATACTAATTCCTGGAGTATCATCAATATATATAGACGCATTTTCTAACTGACTTACAGCTTCGTTAATTCGGTTCCAGTCTTGATTTAGTAAATTTCCACCTCGAAATTTATAACCTTCAATTTGTCCAAGAGATGATAAAATACGGTTGGCAATTTGTTCTGCACCCATCTCTAAGGTAAATATTGCTACAGTTTTATCTGTATTCATTGCCACATGAGTTGCCAAATTAAGAGCAAAGGCTGTTTTTCCCATGGCAGGACGTGCAGCAATAATGATAAGTTCGTTTTCATGAAGGCCTGATGTTAACTTATCAAAATCATACCATCCTGTTGGAAGTCCTGTTACATCACCATGACTTGATGCTAACTTATCCAAATTATCTTGTGCTTTAATAAGAACTTCTTGAATGGTACGAAATTCACTTGTCTTTCTATTTTTAGATAAGGATAAAATTTTGCGTTCTGCATCATCTAAAGTTTCATTAACACTTTCGTCTTTATTGTAACCTGACGTTGCAATATTCGTTGCTGTTTCAATGAGGTTTCTTAAAATAGCATTGTCTTCTACTTCTTTAATATAGTAAGATACATTCGCACTTGTTGGAACAAAATTAACAACTTCTGTAAGATATGGAACTCCTCCTGCTTCTTCTAATAAATTTTTATTTTGTAACTCACTTGTAACAGTTGTTAAATCTACTGGAATTTTTTGGTCTACTAAACTTGTTAAAGCTTTAAAAACTTTAGCATTTTTATTTTCATAGAAAGCATCTTCATTTAAAGTTTCAACAACATTTGTAAGAGCTTCTTTAGATAAAAAACAAGCTCCTAAAACACTCATCTCTGCTTCTAAATTGTGTGGTAATTCTCTTAACGCCATACTTCCTCCTATTGTTTAATTAGATGCACTTTTATTTTTGCTTTGATTTCTTGAAATAAGACAAGCTCCACATCATGAAAGCCTAAACTTGCAAGAGGTGAAAGAGGAACAATTTGTGTCTTTTCAAGAAAATATCCTTTCTTTTCTAAAGCTTCTTTAATTTGTTTGATACTCACACTTCCAAAAACTTTATCTCCTTGTCCTGTTTTAACTTGGAATTCTAAAGTTTCTTTTTCAAGAGAGGTCTTCATTTCTTTTGCCATCTTTCTTTTAGTATCTTCCTCTTCTTGTTTCTTTTTTTGTTCTATTTTTAAGTTCTGTCTATTTTTATCATTCGCAACAACAGCATAGCCTTTTTTGATTAAGAAATTCTCAGCATATCCATCTTTAACTGTTTTAATTTCCCCTTTTTTTCCTTGCCCTTTTACATCTTTGATAAAAATAACTTGCATCTTTACTCTCCTTCCAAATCTTTTAAAATTTTGAGTAGTCTTTCTTTGACACTATTGACTGAAGTTGTCTCTATTTTAGCTGCAGCTCCGTGTTCATCACCGCCACCTCCAAATTGAGATAGGATTTCTCCAACATTTAATCCTCCTGTACTTCTCGCACTAATTCCTACTATTTTTTCACTGATTTTTCCAATGACAAACGTAGTATCTATATCGTTGAAGAACAAAAGTGTATCGGCAATTTTGGCTAAATCTTCACGTCTATAAATAGTATAGGCACTACCCTTAGAAATTGCAATTGTTTTATTTGTGATTAAAACGTCATGCATGAGTTTTTGTCTTTCAATATACTCTTTTAAATCTTGTTTTAATAAATATTGTACTTTTTTAGGTGAAGCACCTTGGTTTGCTAAAAAATAAGCACTGTAATAGGTATCTTCGGTTGTTTTTAAAGTGAAGTTATTTGTATCTAAAACAATTCCTGCAAGAACAAGAGTACTATAATAAGGGTCGATTTCCATTCGATAAAGTTCCATCATGTTCGCAACCATTTCACAAGTACTGGATACTTCGGTATCAATGATTTCTAATGCACAAGGAATAGAAGTAGTTCCTTTATCATGATGGTCAATTACTATACGATGCTCCATATCAAAATAGTCAAGGACTTCTTGATTTTGAACTAAATCTTCTTTATTGGTATCTAAAATGAGTAATAGATTTTTACTCATCCGAGGATAGAGATGCTCCCTTACTTTTTCTCCTTCAACTATTGCAATACAACCATCTAGTTCTTGTAATATTTTAGAAACACCCAATTCATGCTTCTTATCGTCTATAATGAGATAACAATTTTTACCCATTTTTTCTAAAATAGAATAAAAACCAATTGAACTTCCTAAAGCATCTAAATCTAAATCTTGATGAGCCATTAAAAATATATTTTTGGCTTTCTTAATTTTCTTCTCTAATTCTTTTCTTTGTAGAACAATTTTCATAAGTTACCTCCTAGACAATCCCCCAATTTAATTATACAACAAAAATAAGGTTTAGAAAAAGGAAAGTTTAGATAAAAAGAAATTTATTATGAAAAAGAAAGAAAAGAGACTATTTTTATATTTTGACTTCTTCTCTAATTAAAATGTTCGTTATATATTCCAAAGTAACAAATAAATTATCAAAAGATATATTACTAGAATATGGGGCAGTAATTTGATAATTTTCCCATGATTTAATCAGTTGTTCACTTGATTTCATATAATTTAATTGTACTTTGATATCTTCTATATTTAGTTCAGTTTTTCTATATCTAAAAGTATTTTGAATTGCTAAAACAAGATTTCTAAAGTTTATTTTTTCTTGATTATCATTTACTAAAACATAAATATCATAGAAATCTTTCATTCTAGTATTATAAATATCTCTATCTATAACAGTTTGGTATTTCTCAGCAATAATAGTTTCTAAGGTATATGCAAAAATTGGTATTTTCTTAGTTTCAAAATGGGAATTATACATATATTCAATTTCCCTTGGAGTTATTCTATCACCTGTTGTTAATTCTATTGTAAGATAAACTTTTAAATTATCCATAGTTGCTAAAATATTGATTTTAAATCCTCCATATTGACTTTCTTTCCTTATATCCTTAACGCCTTCAATTTTAAACTTTATTCCATCATCAATTTTTATATTTAATATTTCTGTCACTATTTCTATCACATTATCTTTTTCAAGTGGTAATCCTTTTAATGTAGCATCCATATCTTTTGTTGTTCTAACGTCTACACCAATAATTGAAGAAAGCAATAATCCACCTTTTAAAATAATATTATGTTTATATTTACTTTTTGAAAGTCTTTCTAATAAATGTTCAAAAAAATACATTTGATATAGTTGAGCTGATACATTGTTATTACCTTTTGCTTTTTTTTGAAATAATACTTTTTAATTTATCTTTGTTTATTACAATAACACCTCCATATATTCATTGACTTTCTTTTCAATTTTCATAATCTTAGCATATTTTGCAAGTTTACTTAAATTTTTGTTTTTACTCTTAGCATAATCTTTAAGCGCCTTAGCAAATATTTCACTATCCATTTTCTTTTTGTTTTTGATAATATCACAAATAGTTCGTTCTATATCATAAACCTTAATTTTCATCCCAAAAGGCGAAGTCATTTCTATTACTCCTAAATCTAAAATATCTTTATTCACAAAGTTAATAATTACATTTTTATCTTTTTGTAAAACGCCACTATAGTTATTAGGCAATGTAATATTATATAAAAGAGGAGTACGTTCTGATAAATTATGCAAATATAAAGCAGTTGCCATTGAAAATCTAACATTTTTACTTTTAGAAGCAACTTTATAATATTCATCTTCTATATAATTTGGTCGTCCATAATAACCTTTGGAAATTCTTACTAACGTTCCTTTCTTTACCATATTTGATAAAAACTTTCTATCAATGCCATTATTTACAACTTCTCTAGTTGTAATATAGCCATTATTTTTTTCAACAATTTTTAAAATTTTTTCATCATTCATAATTCGCTCAATTCACTTTCTAACTGAAATTTTATCATTTTTTAGTTTAAAAGTGAATAGTTTTTTTTGCTATAGTGACTAATATCTTATTTCAGATGAATAATGTTTGGAATAAAAAGAAAGAAAAGAGACTATGTTTCTCTTTATCTTCCATGATTTCGATTTCGTTTTTTAGAAGATTTTGAATGATTTTTTCGAGAATGAGTATCATGATATTGATTTGTATTAGAATACTTTTTTTCATCATCTCTTATTTTTTGAAGAAATTGATTTGCCCTATCAGAGTTAAAAAGTGTTTCTAATAAATAAGCAATTACAACTCTAGGATCTACTTCTTCATCAGTATCGGCATCTATTTCATTATCACGAAGAAAGTGAAGAAGTTTATCCATATTATACTCAATGACTTTACAGTTAAATCCCTGTTCATTTTTAATATCATATACTTTTCTTAACTCTTTCTCATCTTCTAAATCGTAATTTAAGTTGATTTTAATGTAGTAATGTTCCATATTTCAGTCCTTTCTTATTTTGTTTTTCTACATGTTTATTCAAGTTTTTCCATCTAGTTTTTGATATTGATACACAGGCATTTCCTCCTTTCGCCTTAAGAGAATATACTGAACAATAAATTTGTGCAAACAGGAGATTTTTAATTTTTGAAAGCTTTTTTTGAAACAAAACAAAGAAAAGGGCTCAAATTTTTAATTTTTACCCTTTAGACCTATTCAAATATTTAAAATTTGTAGTTTTTCAATTTTTTTCATTTTTTTAATTTTGAGGAGTTAAGACGATACGGAAAGAACGGTTATAAGATCCATTACCTCCTGAAAAGTTATAATAAAAAACTCCAGAACTTGACCCATCATTAGGCCAACCTCCGCGACCAAGCCATGGTTGTGTCAAAGTTACCATACCAGAAAGATCACCATACCATCTCATAACTTCATTCATTGCATGTCCTTTACACGGAGAACCATCACATGCTGTCATTATATCATGGCTTGTATATAAATCATAGTATTTGTCGTC
>CANQWT010000028.1 GCA_947627635.1 uncultured Bacilli bacterium | reverse complement strand
TTTATATTCCCCCATATTTTTACAGAATTAAAATACCGTTTGTAGAAAAAGGGAAAGTTAAATAAAAACTTTAGGTACATCCCCACTTTTTCTTATGCTGAATTTTCATAAATCGGGGGGGGTACTTTTAATAAGATATAATGACACTAGGATGGTGTCATAATGAAGAAATATAAAGAAGTAAAGACAAATGAAGAGAGTAGTAAAAGAGTAAAAAGAAGTATAGTTCTAATGAGCATTCTAATACTAATAGGAATAACAATATTTATAGGAACAAGTTATGCTCTATTTAGTATCATGATAAATGGAGAAAAGAAAGTATCTCTTGAAACAGAAGAATTTAAAGTAGATATGGAAGATGGAGAATATATCAAAATAGATGCTTTAGGAACAATGAGTGATGAAGAAGGAAAGATGAGTAAACCATATACATTCACAGTCAAGAAAAATCCAGGGACAATAGGAGCATATTATAGTTTATATCTAACAGAAGAAAGTGGAGAGTTAAATACATACTACTTAAAGTATGAGTTAAAAGGAACAGATGGAAGTATAAAAGAAGGAAGAATAGGAACATTAAGTCGATTTAATATCAACCAATATCTAGAAGCAGGAAGAAGTGTAACTTATGAACTAAGATTATGGTTAGATAAAGATACCCCAAATAGTGAACAAGGAAATAGTTATCAAAGTAAGATAGCTTTAGAAGGAAGTCAAATTGCCAAAGAAGGAACAGTAGTATTTACTTATAATGGTAAAGAATATAATGAAAAGTCAGATAACAATACAGTAACAATACCAGTAGATTTAGATAGTGATGAGAATGCCAAAGTATTAGTATGTAATAATGAAGCAATACCAAGTTATGAAGACAAAACTTTGACGATAAAAAATATAACGAAAGAAACTTCATGTAAAACATATTCTTCATTATTAGAAGTATCCACACAAATGGATGATACCTACAGCAACATAGTTTTAATCAAAGATGAAAACTATACAAATGAACAAATTAAATTTGCAAACAAAACAGGAGCAATAGATTTAAATGGTCATGTAATTACTTTTATTCCTACAAATAATAGTGCTGGATGTCTTGTTTATGCTTTTACTGGTAGCAATATAGTATTAAAAAGTTCAAAAGCAAGTGGTGGAATTATTACAGATTATTCTAATGCTGAAATACATTCGAATGAATTGGTTTGTGCAGGACGTAGTGGAAAATTAACAATGACTAGTGGCTATTATGGTTCAAATAGTAAAAATTCTGCTTTTGCAACCGTTGAAGTTTGTAGTAATGGTACTAATGATTATCCTATTTTAAATATTGATGGAGAAGAGGCAGACAATTGTACAGCAAATATAGAAGATTATCACACAGGATTATGTATATATAGTGAAAGAGCAGCTGCTGTTAAAAATAATGGTGGAAGTCAAAGTGGTATTATCAATATACATGGTGGAAGCTTAGTGAGTAATGGCTCTGCTTATGTTACAGATGCACCAGGAGGAGAAACAAATATTTATGGTGGTTATTTTAGAGGAAATAGTTGCTCTGTTTCTACTGCTGGAAAAAATGGAAATACAAAAGTCAATATTTGTGGTGGAGATTTTGCATCTCCTGTTGACATAATTGCAACGTCAAATACAATTCCAATTTATTATAGAAATGGAATTAACTGGCAAAATGGAAGCAACCCTATAATTGAAGGTACTTACAAAAATAACGTGCAACTAAAACCTGATTTAAATTGCTCTTACTAGCTTTTGCTGTGTCTATGATTATGCTACACTAAAGAGGAATAGACGAATAACGGTGATGGCACTTGGATGGTGAATGCGACTGCTCCATGGTCAGTCCGTAGTGGTTACCATAACGATAATGCTAACGCAGGTGTTTTCTATTTCAGCAACAACAATGGTAATGCGAATGCAAACGGTTCGTTCCGCCAAGTATCTGATTACAAGTAAAAATGAAATGATTTGTAAAGTCTATTTGTATTATTTTTCGAAGGTAAAATGAGTAGGTACGAAAATTTTACTTTTTGTTTGTAAAAATAAAGAAGTTCGCATATAATAAATATAGGAACACCCAAAATGTGAGTTGGGCTGTTACCTTTGTGGTTAGGCCTAACTTACAAAAGTTAGGTGTTTTTTTGTATCATTTTACAAGTTGTAAAAGGATAAGCAAAAAGATAAGAATTATTAAAGCAAAAATTAAAAAATCTTTCTTCATTATCTCATCACCTCCGTTCTCAAAGAGAAAAAGAGGCAACAGCCCAACTTATGAGTGCTCCTATTATAATTTTATACATTTTTTAAAAGGTTTTTACGTATTTTATAGAAATTTTTTTCATTTTCCAAAAAAATATATTCCAAAATTTCATAAATCGGGGGGGGTACTTTTAATAAGATATAATGACACTAGAATGAGGTGTCATAATGAAATTGATGAAGAAAAGAAAGATAGAGAAAAGCTATTTGATTATGGTAGGAATAGTAAGTCTGTTTGTAGTAATAGGCTGTGTGAGTTATGCTATGTTCACAGTAAATAAAGAACAGAAAGAAGCAATTAGGATAATCACAGGAACACTTAATGCAACTTTATCTTCAGAAGATAAAGACTTTAAAAATAACAAGATAACAGTGAAAGCGAATAGTACAAAAAAGTTAACAATAGTTTTAGAAAATCAAAATCAAAGAGATGCAAAGTTTAATTTTTATTATGAAAATAATTTAGAAGAAGGTGTTGAAGTAGGGTATTTAAATACAACAAAAGATATCCCACCAACGGAAGAAGGGGTAGTAATCAGTCAAGGAGAAAGTAAACAGTATGAAATAGGAATTAAAAATACAACCGAAAAAGATATAACCGTTACATTTAATAGTAATGCAGGACTTTCAGATAAAGAATTAGAGTTTCCAAAAAATGGAAAAGCTTTGGAAGAGTTAGAAATTAAATATATTGTATTATTAGTTGGAAATGGTGGAGTAATACCTAATGGAAAAACAATAACAAACATGATGCCAAACGGAGGATTTGAACAAGAAAATATTAGTAATTTAGAGGCGGGAATTTCTATAGAAAGAACAGACATAAAAAGTTATGAAGGAAAATATAGTTTAAAAGGTTCTATAAATCAAGGAACAGGGGGTGCTATACTTCATGGCTTCAATATTCAAGAAAATCATTATTATTATGTAAGTGAGTACTTTTATTTAGAGCATGTGAATACTCCATCAGGTTGGAATGGAGAGTTTGATATGTATTACTATAATGGTACAATACCGGAATATCCAGAATATGGAAATGTATATCTTAATAATTTAGAATTGAATAAATGGCATCATTTATCTTTTCTTGTTAAGTCTAATGTTGTTACTCGATATTGGTTTCGTTTAGGTTACGCGTTTCCTAGAAGTGGTGTAATAGATTTACTATCATATTTTGACAATGTTATGTTGATAGATTTGACAGAAGCTTTTGGGGATGAGGCAGAAAAAATCAGCAAAGAGGAAATGGACACTATGGACTATTTTGATGGGACTATATCTAGTGCTACAAAAGAAGTGACGTATGGATATGATTATGACTTACCAATTCCAACAAAAAGTGATGCTACTTTTGATGGATGGTATAAGAAGAACTCTGAAGGAGAACTAGTAAAAGTAAATAATAAAGTAGAAGAATTGACTGAACATATTCTATATGCAAAGTGGAAGTAAGTTTCAAAGTCATATCTTCTTTTTCTTTTCACATCTTTTTCTTTATTGTATAATGATAGTAAAGATAATAGGAGTAGTTTATGGAAAAGAATGTTGTAATTGTAATCCCTGCTTATGAGCCGCCTAGTGAAATGCTTACTTTTTTGAAAGAATTGGCTAAAGAACAATATAAAATTATTGTTATTGATGATGGAAGTAAAGAAGAATTTAGCGCACTTTTTGAAAAAGCTTCTAAGTATGCTGTTGTCCTTAAGAATGAAACAAATATGGGAAAAGGTGTTGCTCTAAAGAAAGGGTTTCATTATATTCAAAGCCATTATAAATCAGCAATTATTGTTACGATGGACTGTGATGGACAGCATACTGTTGCTGATGCGAAAAAACTGATTTCTTATAGTCAAAATCATGAAGACGAAATTGTTTTGGGAAAACGCCTACTTTTAGAAACTACTCCATTACGAAGTCGTTTAGGAAACTCAATTACTCGTTTCATTTATTTTCTGGCAACAGGAACATATCTTTATGACACTCAAACAGGATTAAGAGCTTTTCATAGTCATCTTCTTCCTTTTATTACTCGAATTCCTGGGATGAGGTTTGAATATGAAATGAATATGATTTTATATGCAGCCTCTTCCAATATAAAAATGACTGAGCTTGAGATTGAAACAATCTATATCAATCATAATAGTGGAAGTCACTTTCATACAGTCAAAGATTCTTTTAAAATATATAAAGAAATTCTTCGCTTTAAAAGTCCACTTCTTTTAAGTTTACTGTTAGATTATGTTTTCTTTCTTGGCTTCTTTTCCTTAAGTCAAAATTTTCTTTTCGCAAACGCTATTTCTATTCTTCTTGCCTTTTTTACTTATCTTTTACTCATTCAGAAAAGAAAAAGTCTTCTTTTTCAGCAACCCTCATCTTTCATTCAGTCCGTTCTATTTATCATTTTATATCTTGTATTAAGCACATTTTTAGCTACGATTTTCCAAAAATTAAATCTATCTATTTTCCTTTGTAAATTCATTTTTCTTATAATTTTTCTCATACTTTTAACTTTTTTTCGAGCTTTTGTGTGTAAAAATTACAAAAAAAGCTAAAAACATTTCACAAAAGTTTAACAAATAAGGTATAATATAACTCTAGAGAAAGGAAGAAATAGGATGTATGAACGTGTGTTTAACAGGGTGGAAGAAAAATATTTGTTAAATGAACAACAGGTCCAACAACTTTATTCTATGATTCAAGATAAAATTGAAAAAGACCAATATTTTGAAACAACAATATGCAATATTTATTTCGATACAAAAGACCATGATTTAATCATTCAGTCGCTAGAAAAACCACCTTTTAAACAAAAAGTTCGTCTTCGAAGCTATGGAATACCAACACTTGAAAGTCCTGTTTTTTTAGAAATTAAGGAGAAGTATAGACGAAATGTTGGAAAAAGAAGGATTAAACTTTCACTAGAAGAGTTTTATGACTTTTATGAAAAGAAAACTATTCAAAAGGACCATCAAATTATGAAAGAGCTAGACTATTTGTTTAACTTTTATCATTTAGTACCATCCTATTTTATTGCTTATGATAGAAAAAGCTATGTTGGAAAAGAGTGCCAAGATTTAAGAATTACCATTGACCATAATTTAAGAAGTAGAACTCATGATTTAAGATTAGAGTATGGAGATATGGGAGATATTCACTTTGATAATGGTTCTTGTATCATGGAAGTTAAAAGCCAAGAAGCAATTCCATTATGGCTTGTTCAGAGCTTATCTCAATTAAAAATTTATCCCATTTCATTTTCAAAATATGGAAATGTATACATGAAAGAGAAGGAGAAAGAAGTATGTTAAAAAGTTTATTTTCAAATACTACAAGTCAAATTGAGTTATCGTCGATTTTAATTTGCACATTAGTATCATTAGTTTTAGGAATGGTTATTGCCTATACGCATAAAAAAACCTCAAAATATAGTAAAAATTTCTTAGTAACTTTATCTATTCTACCTGCACTTGTACAAACAGTTATGATTATGGTGAATGGAAACTTAGGAACGTCAGTTGCTATACTAGGAGCGTTTGGTCTAGTTCGTTTTAGAAGTATTCCAGGAACTTCTAAGGAAATCTTGTCTGTATTTTTTGCAATGGCAATAGGTTTGGCAACAGGAATGGGACAAATTTTTTATGCAATTATCTTTACTATTATTTTATCCATTGTTATTTTCCTTTTACATTATATTAAAATCTTTGATGTGGATGAGAAAGAGCGTGTGTTAAGAATTGTTATTCCTGAAGATTTAGATTATACAACAGTATTTCAAAAGACTTTTGATAAATATTTAAAAGACGTAAAACTAGAACAAGTAAAAACTGTGAATATGGGAAGCTTATTTGACTTAAGTTATCGTGTTGTATTAAATAAAAATGTAAATGAAAAGAAATTCTTAGATGAAATTCGGATGAAAAATGGAAACTTAAAAGTGATTTTATCACATCCTGTTGAAGGAACAGAAATTTAAGAGGCTATTATGGAGAAGAAAGAAAAGATTATTATAGGGGTACTTTTAATTGCTTTAGTACTCATCGTTGGTGGACTTTATTTATATGATAGAGAAAGGCAAGTAGCTCCTTCTACTAAAAAGGTAGAAGATTTAGTCGTGCAAATCAATACGGATGACGATGATGAAAAAATAGACTGGAGTAAATATCCTACATTTTCCTATGACCTTGAAGAAAGTTTAGTTCTAATGGAGGAAGGTGTATATCATCTTACTGGTGAGCTTGATGAAGGAAGCATCACAGTAAATACAAATGGGAATATCAAACTGATTTTAGATGATGTTGTGGTCAATAATCCTGATGGACCTGCATTATATGTTGAAAATGCTAGTGATGTTGTTGTTGAAACTGCCAAGGATAGTACAAATACTTTTTCGGATAGTGCAACATATCTTCATGATAACACAACCGTAATTGGGGCAATTTTTAGTCATGATGACATTACTTTTCAAGGTGAGGGAACTTTGGTTGTCGAAGGAAAAAAGGAAGATGCAATTGTCTCTAAAGATGATTTGAAATTCGTATCCGGTACTTATGAAATCCATGCAGAGGATGATGGAATTAGAGGAAAAGATTCTGTCTATATTCAAAACGGAACTTTTCAAATTGATGCTTTAGGTGACGGAATTAAAACAACAAATCAAACTGATGCTGGAAAAGGTTTTATTTATATTCAAAATGGAACTTTCAATATTACTTCTACTTTGGATGCAATGCAAGCTGAGAAAATATTACAAATTGATAATGGAGTTTTTAAACTTGAAACAGGTGGAGGTAATGAGGTTACAAGTAGTAGTGATACATGGGGTTCTTGGGGTACACAGAAATCCAATAGTGCTAAAGGCTTGAAAGCAAATGATAATCTTATAATTCAAGGAGGAACGTTTGAAATTCATTCTTCTGATGATGCTATTCACTCTAATCGTTATGTTGGAATTGAAAATGGAACTCTAGAAATTTTATCAGGTGATGATGGGCTTCATGCAGATGAAGAGTTAGTCATTGAAAATGGAACAGTTAACATTGCCAAAAGTTATGAAGGTTTAGAGGCTTCAAAAATTACAGTTCATGGTGGAACAATTCATGTTACATCAAGTGATGATGGTATCAATATTGCTGGTGGTAATGACAAGTCAGCAATGAATAGAAGAGGAGCAAATCAAATTTCTGATAATCAAAGTCATTTGTTGACGATTACAGGAGGAGAACTTTTAATTGATGCTTTAGGTGATGGAATTGATGTGAATGGAAATTGTTATTTAAAAGGTGGAACTGTTCAAGTCAATGGTCCAAGTAATGATGGTAATGGAGCTCTTGATTATGATGGAAAGTTTGAAGTAACTGATGGAACTCTTTTAGCAGGTGGTGCAGCTGGAATGATGCTTGGAGTAAGTGATACTTCGACAATTTATAGTCTTTCTATAATTTTTGATGAGAAATATGGAAATGAAGATAAAATCACACTTTTAGATGATAATGGTAAAGAAATTTTCTCTTATCAGTCTACCAAGGAATATGATTCTTTAGTTGTTGCGACACCAAAACTTAAGAAGGATAAAACTTATATTCTTCAAGTCAATGGTGAAGTCAAAGACAAAATTGAAATCAAATCCTTGATTACTGAAATTGGAGAAAGAAAAAATAATGGTAGAGGACAGCCTGTTCCTCAAAATGCTTCTGGTAGAAGATAGATAAAATTTTGTGATATACTAGATATGAATAGACGGCAAACGGTGATAACGCGGGGATGGTGAATGCGACGAACCCATGGCTTGGTCGTGGAGGTTGGCCTCCAAATGGAGCTAACGCAGGAGTTTTCTATTTCAACAACGCTGATGGAAGAACAGTTGTTGAACGTTCGTTCCGCCAGATTATGATTACAAGTAAAAATATTAAATTTGTAAAGTCTATTTTAAAGCAAAATAAAAAGTAAGATGAGTAGAAAAAATCTAAAATCTTACTTTTTTATTTTTCTATATTTATATTCTCTTTTCCCAACAAGCCAATCTATGGATATATTGTATTGTTTGCATAATTGAAATGCAAAAGCAGTAAGTATCAATGTTTTTCCATTTTCATAGGCAGAAATCGTTGAAGGGGTGGTGTTTAATTCTTTGGCTAATGTACGAAGTGAAATATGATTTTCTTCTCGCAATTTTTTAATTCTGCTCCCTACTTCTTTTTTATTTAAAACAGACTTATATTGCATGTCATTATAAGTCTTATTTTCTGTTAGTTTTAAAATATAATCCATAGAAACATTGTAATAATTGCATATGGTATTTAAATGTTTTAATGGGATAATTTTAGAATTAGTTTCCCAAGATGAATAGGTTCTTTGATGAATGTTCATAATCTCTGCGACATCTTTTTGTAATAAGTCATGAGCTTCTCTTAAATTATACAAATTATTGTTCATAGTGACTATCACCTAAAGATAATTTTCCCATTAAAAGAAAAATTATTATTTTTATAGCTACAAATACGAACAGTCGTGATATAATTATAAATAATAAGATGCAAAAGTGGCATGATAGAAATTGAGGTAAAGTGGAAATGAAAAAGAAGAAAAAAGGATTTACAATGGTAGAATTACTTGCCGTAATTGTAATACTAGGAATACTTGTTACAGTAGGAATAGCAACCACTATGAATGTTATCAATAAAGCCCATAAAGAGTATTATCGAAAACAAGAAAACATGTTATTATTGGCGGGTAAAGAATATTATTCAGATTATCGAAGTAAACTTCCTAAACAAATAGGTGGAGTAGCACAAGTCAGCTTGGCTACTCTTATCAAAGAAAAATATATTAAAGAAATAGTTGATTATCGAAAAACAGCTTGTAAGAATAGTGATAGTGGAGTTAAAGTTCAAAAACAAGGAGAAGGACAATATAGTTATACAACTTTCTTAAATTGTAATAGTTATAATGGTGAAACAGAAGGAACAAGCCCAGTTATTACATTCTTACCAAATAGTAGTCAAAGCAATAAAACAATTACAGTAGAAATGAGAGTAAAAGATGATCAAGAAGTAAGTTATTATAGTTATCAAGTTTATAAACTAGGAAGCAAGGAAGCACAGGATGGCGAAGTTATAAGTAGTGTTTCTAAAACAAAATATAATAAAGTTATTAAAATTAAAATAGAAGAAGATGGTATCTATAGAATAAGAGGAACAGCATGGGATAATAATGAAAATGTTGCAATAAAAGATTCAGGAATATATGAAATTGATAATACTCCACCAGACTGTAAGAAGTTGGTTATCAGTACGGACTATGAAAAGAATATGACAGGAGAAACTTGGACATATAAGAATGTCAAACTAACACTAGATTTTAGTCAAGTAGGAAAGATAGAAAGTTGGGACTGGGAAACCAATAAAGATAGCAGGAATTGTACATGGAAGTTTGCTACAAAAGATGAACAATTAGACCAAATCGTAAAAGGAAAGAATAGTAGTTTCTACTTCCAGTCTAATAATAAATCATCTACTAAAACAAAAACCATTAGTGGAGAAGGAGCACGACAAGGAAGAATAACATTATATGACGAATTTGGAAATAGCTGTAAAGTAACCACAGAGAAGTTCTTAATAGATAAAACAAAGATTACAAGTCTTACTTTAACAGGAAGTACAGCAAGTGGACAAGTAACCAATAAAGCAGTAAAACTTACTGCAACACCAAATCCAGAATGTGTAAGGTCAGGATATACTTATATCTTTGAACGAAAAGAAGATAACAATTGGATAGAAGTAAATCGTCAAGAAAGCAATGAATATACAGTCGATATAGAAGCAAACCAAGAAATAAACCAAAAGTATCGAGTAAGAGTGATTACAGGATCTGGTTACACAAAAACAAGTGGTCAATATCAGGTACATATTGATAAAATTGCTCCTAAATGTGATAATTTCACTTTTAATCCTAATGGAACAAATAATGCCTGGAAGACAGATAAAGTACCAGTTACATTGAATCCAAATAATACTGATATTGATAATTACCTTTTATCCATGAGAGAAAGTCAAGATGTTGCATTTACAAGAACAGACTATACTCCAAGAAAAAGAGTGACCACATATACTATTGAAAAACAAGGTAGAACTTTACAACTTGAAGCAGAAGGTTATGATGAAGCTGGAAATTCTTGTAAAAAGGAGAGTAATTTATATTTAATAGATTGGGAAAAGCCAACAATCGGTGGTATTTCCGCTACTTCTACAGACACGAGATTTAAATCAAGAAATGTTACTGTTACTTTTTCCAATGCAAAAGACAATTTAAGTGGTGTATCACAAATGTGTATTCAAGAAGATAGTAATGTATCAAGATGTAGTTGGAAGACTTATTCAGCATCTTCAGCATTTACAGTAAGTAATGATTATACTGGTGGTACAGTTACAATATATAGTTGGGTAAAAGATGGTGCTGGAAATGTTTCATCTAGCCAATCAACAACTTATACAACTTATACAAGATGTTCACAAACAGTAAATGATGGTGCATCTTATAATAAAGGAGATTGGAGTGCTTGTTCGGCAAGTTGTGGTGGAGGAACACAGACGGCAACCAATGTTCAACCTAAAAAAGATGCTTACCTAGTAAATACTTCTTGTGCAGCTGTTGAAACGGCTAATTATCATTCACAACCTTGCAACACTCAAGATTGTTGTAGCTCCGTTACATATACACAAACAACATCATGTTCTAAAGTATGTGATGGTGGAACATACAAACGTGAAGCCTATTCAGCATATAATGGACAAAGATGTCCAGCATCTGACGATTGGAACGGTGCTGCTTGTAATCCACAGGGATGTTGTAGTTCCACAACAGCAGGAGCTTGGGGTGCATGTTCGGCAAGTTGCGGTGGAGGAACACAATCACGAACTCTTTATTCGGCATACAATGGTACAGCATGCAGTACTGAATCACAATCTTGTAATGCTCAAGACTGTTGCAGTTCTGTTACATATACACAAACAGCGACTTGTTCTAAAGCTTGCAATAGTGGTACATATTATCGAGAAGCCTATTCAGCATATAATAGTCAAAGATGTCCAGCATATGACGATTGGAATGGTGCTGCTTGTAATACACAGAAATGTTGTAGTTCTGTAAGATATGAAGATGGTTCTAAATGTAGTAAATCTTGTGGTGGAGGAACAAAAAATCGATTAGCTTATTCTGTATATAATAATAAGAGATGTACGAGTAAAGATAAAGATAGTGGTGGTTCAGCATGTCATACTCAAGCGTGTGATACTATCCCAAATGGAATTTGTAATATCAGAGGAAGCACCATAAAAACAGGAGGTGGTTCTTGGACTTGCACAGGTGGTCATACTCATAGTGATGGAAAATATTACCAAGTATATTGTAAAAATAATGGAGTTTATACACCTGCAACAAAAAGTCCTACTAGAGTTTGTCCAGACAGTCCATTTGGACCAACTACAAATCCAATGTATTATATTCATAACGACTAATACTAAAATCATAATTAAAAATACGAGGAGGATTTATGAAAAAAATTTCTTCAATTATAATCGCACTAATTGGAATAATTCTTATCATATCAGGGGGAGTTATACTTTTTAAAACTAATAACAATAAAAAAACTGTTCAAAAGGAAGAAGAAACATCTTATTTTGGTTCTATAACAACAAATGAAGAACAAGATTATTATAAAGAAGTTACTACAGCTTTAGAAAAAAACTCTTCATTATATCAAGTTTATTATATTCATCCAAAAGAAAATAGTGATGCAACACTTCCTTTGGAAATGGTTGAAGAAATTGTTGATGAAAGCAAAAAGAATAATCTTATTAACTTTTTAAGCCAGATAACTGCTAAAGAAAAACTTTTTTCAGGAGTTGGTTGGGAGCCTGATGTAGAAGTTATAAAAATTAAAGCTGATAGTGATAAAGACTATATATCTATATATCCTTGTGCAGATACTTTCTGTGTGTTGATTTATGGTGATAATAAAGTTGATGGCTTTTTCTTTGATGAGAAACAAGATGTATATGATTTAGTAAGAAATGATAATCCAAACTAGTAAGTGTAAGTTAGTTTGATTAAATTTAACAAAAACTCTTATTATAAAGCTTTTATGTTATACTAATATTAAATAGACGACAAACGGTGATGCTACCAATATGGTGAATGCGACTGCCCCATGGATGATACGTGGTGGTTATCAGGCTTCTAGTCCTAGTTCCATCACAGGTGTTTTCTATTTTAACAACCATTATGGTAATGTGAACACAAACGGTTCGTTCCGCCAAGTATCTGATTACAAGTAAAAATACTAAATTTGTAAAGTCTATTTTAAAGCAAAATAAAAAGTAAGATGAGTAGCTCTATGCCAAAATCTTACCTTTTTTGATTACAAAAGAACAAAACAAATTTTTAATTAGAAAAGGACATTTTTAAAAAGCTATTTTTTCTTATTGCTATGGTAGAGTCTAATATAGCGATCATATTCAAATAAGTCATTAGGTGTTAATTCTAAATAAAAGCAAACTTCGGGAATTAAGGCGACAGGGAAGTTTAGTTTACCATTTTCATAACGAGAATAAAGGTCTTGTCCAATTCCCAATTCTTGAGCTAATTTTAATTGTGTTATTCCTTTTAGTTTACGTTGTTCTTTCATTTTTTCTCTAAAGTTAATACTTTCCATATTATCACCTATCTCTTTCTTCTAATAAAATTTTATACAAATTTTTCAACAATTTACCGGCTTATGCTCAATTTGCATATAAATATTTTACATATTTGAAAGGGAGTATTTTGTCGTTTTAAGAGAGATTTTAAAAAAAGTTGATTTATTTTTCTAGCTATAATAAAATAAAGACAAGGAGATAAATTATGAATGAAGATTTAATAAAACAAACTGAAGAAAAGATGAAAAAAAGTATGGAGGCATTGGAAAAGAAATTTACGACAGTTCGGGCAGGACGAGCAAATCCATCTAGCCTTGATGGTGTAATGGTTTCTTATTATGGTGCAATGACACCACTAAAACAATTAGTAACCATTTCTGTTCCTGAGGCAAATCAATTATTATTAAAGCCTTTTGATAAAAGCTGTTTAGGTGAAATTGAAAAAGCAATTCTCTCATCTAACTTAGGATATAATCCTTCTAATGATGGAGAAACAATTCGTATTGTAATCCCAGCTCTTACTGAAGAAAGAAGAAAGGAACTTACAAAGCAAGTAAAAGCTCTTGCTGAAGATGCAAAGGTTTCTATTCGTAATATTCGTCAAGATGCAAATAAAGAAATTGAAAAACAAGAATATCCTGAAGATGAAGAAAAGAGACTTTTAAATGAAATTCAAGAATTAGTAAATACTTATAATAAGGAAATCGAAAATCAATTGAAATTAAAAGACCAAGAGTTATTAACAGTCTAATAAGGAAGTGCTCTTATGAAAGGACGAAACCTAAAAATTCAAAATCACTTCTTAGATATATTGGGCTTAGAAAAAGAACCTAAAAGAACTTTTGTCCTTCTAAAAGGTACTAAGGAAAGAATAGGAACTTTAGAAGGTGATAAACAAAATTTTGAATTAGATGCTAAAATCCAAGGAAGACAAATTGAAGCCTATAAGAAAAATAAAGAGGAGATTAGTCAAGTTCATTTTAAAATTACTGATATTGCTACTAATCATTTTGAAATCATGGGGATTTATTATTTAAAACGAGAAAGATCTTTAAAACATGCGCTATCTTGGATTACATTTTATGATGGTGCATTTCTTTCTGAAGTAGATATCAACGCTCAAATATTAGGAACAAATCAGCTATTGTCACTTAGAACAACAGAACATTCTATTACAATTACCGAAGAAAAAGCAGCAAATTTTTATGAAAGAAAAGCAAATCATACTAAAACTTATCATATTACACATGAAATAGGAAAAGAAAAGATTTTTCAAACAAGGTATAGTCCTGATACAAAATTTGTCTTTTTTGATTGGAATAGGGAAAATAGAAAAAATGTTTTTGATGAAAAAGATTTATGGTTTATAAGACGTATTTTGAAAAGTGATGACCCTAGTTATTATAAGGAATTAACGAGGCAGATTTATTTATCTAAACTAGGAGAGGAAAGTCTATATTTAAATGGGGTATCAAAATGTTTTGAAAATCGGGAAGAAGCTTTTCGAAAAGTGTTATTCAACTGTTATAAATAATTTATGTTATGTAAGAAAATGAAAAAATTTTAAAAAGTACTAATTTTAAATATTTAGAAAAATATAAGGGTAAAAAATAAAAATTAAAGCCCTTTTTTTGAAATAACCCCAAAAATTTAAGAAAAAATAGTTTCAAAAATTAAAAATTGGTCATTTGCTTTTATTTAGTAACCATTGTAGACTATCCACCCAGAAAGGAGAAATACTATGGTAGAACAAAACAAAAAAGAATTTTTAACTTCAAAATATGATCGTGTTTTTAAAGCTGTTTTTCTAAATTCAAATGATACAGATCATTTGTTAGATCAATTTCTAGAAAAACTTTTATCTCTTCCAGTAGAAAAAGTAGAACTAAAAGGAACAGAACTACCAATTACAAATGTAGGAGAGAAAGTAAAAGTAGTAGATGGGTTAATTAAAGTAAATGAACATATCAATATTCATATAGAAAATGATACAAAGTATGA
>CANQWT010000027.1 GCA_947627635.1 uncultured Bacilli bacterium | reverse complement strand
CTTTTATTTTGCGTGCATTTAATTTTTTATCTCTTATTTTTTCTTTCCCGTGCATTTATCTCTGTAGTTAACGTTTTTTGAAAAGTCCGTAAAAAAATAAGACTGTTCCAAGTCTCATTTTTATTTTATATATTATTTTTCTCTTTTAAGTATCTTTTTAATAAGAATGTTAAGAAATATGGAAATGTATAAAATTTACCATTAAATCCTATATTTTTATTACATAATTTTATTCCATATTGAACTTCACTATAATAATTATCTTCAATTATCTTAGTCAGTGAAGTTGTAGGATTATCAGATGCTTTTACTTCAACTGGAATGATAGAATTTATATCTCTAATTAGGAAATCAATTTCAATACTAGGTTTATCGTTTTTATAGAAGAATAGTGGAAACCCTGATTTAACTAATTCTTCTGAAATAATATTTTCATATATTGCACCTTTATATGTATTAAAATTCTTATTTAATCGTAAATCATTTTGTGATTCTTCATCTAATGACCCAATTAGTAAACCTGTATCTCCATAATATAATCTATAATTATCAGGATTATAATTTGCTTTAAGTGGGAATTGAACATTATCCAGGCAATAACTAATATTAACGATACCAGCACTACTTAACCATTCAACTATCCCTATATAATCCCTATTTCTTGCATTTGTTGATAGTTTTGTAACTTGAAACTTTTTATTTTCATTACCTAAAAATACTTTTATTTTTCTATATGCATTTAAAATCTTTGTTTTATCTAAATTTCCTGCATATTTTGTAATATCTTCTTCATAATCCAAAAGAATTTGTTTTTGCATATCCAATATTCCACTATAATTTTTGTTTTCAATAAATCTATTTACAATTGCAGGCATACCACCAACTATCATATGTTCTCTAAAATTATTCAACATAACATCATATTGAGTATTCGATAATGGTTTTAAATTTTTCATACAAATATATAAATCTTCAATTTGCTCTTCGCTATATCCTTTTGCCCAAAGAAACTCTTCAAAGTCAAGAGAATACATCATATAATCTTTCTTATAACCAACACTGTTTGATTCTATTTCCTCATAATTGATTCCCATCAAAGAACCAGAACAAATTACATCATATCTACCATCTAATTTAAAAAATTTCAATGATGTCGCAGCATTCGGACATTTTTGAATTTCATCAAAAAAGATAAGCGTTTCATTTGGAATAAATTCAAGTGAGGGGTCTTTCAAAGTAATATTCTTTATAATATTATCAATAGTATATCCGTTTTCAAATATATCAAGGAATTCACTTTTTTCAATGAAATTGATTTCTATATAACTATTATAATAGTTCTCACCAAAGTGTTTTATAGCATTTGTCTTACCAATTTGTCTTGCACCTTTAATAATTAAAGGTAGTCTATTTTCATCTTTTTTCCAATTGATAAGAAATTGGTCTATTTTCCTTCTTAATCTTGGCATATCTTTCCACCTCAATACAGTTTTAACATAAAAATATAACAAATTCAATGTCTTTCACACAAAATCCTGACACTTTCAAACGACAATTTACACATTTTCCGGGGTATATACGCCTCTATTTTTCACATTTTCCCGAATTATATCTTTCTAAAACAAAAAAATAAGACTTTTTCAAGTCCTACTTTCTTAAGCTTTTTCTTCTACAACTGTTTTTCCTTTGTAAGTTCCACATTTTGGACAAACACGGTGTGGTTTAATTTGAGCTCCACAGTTCTTACAAGTTGTTGTTCCTTCCGCTGTTAAAGCATTGTGTGCTCTTCTCATTCTCTTTCTTGTTTTTGAAACTCTATGAAATGGAACAGCGAATAATTGGATATCTAACTTCATCATTTTATCACTCCTTTTCTTCATTGAATAAATCTTCAAATGGATGACTTTCTCTATGAATACTATCTTCACTCATAAGACGCCATCCTTCCCCTTGATAAGCATTATAATCATTAACCGTCGTATAACGGATGGGAACTTCTAATACAATATTTTCCCATAAAAGTCTTTTAAATGCAAGGGTATTTTTCTCTTTTTCAATAAATTCTTCTATATTTTCTACTAAATCAAAGGAAAATGGATAAGATACACTTTCATTTGAAATTGCATCTTGTAATTGCATTGTTCCTTCAACTTTTAAATCACAAGCAATTTCTTCGTTCAAATCCTTGTAAATTTTCCCTATTACATGAATGTTTTCAAGTGCTTCTATTCCCAAATCTTGACATTCTTCCTTGCTATAAGAAATGGTTTCATCAACAAGTATCTCTTTTTTTATTCCTTGCAGTAATACATTGATATCCATATTACACCTACTTACTTAAGAAGACCATTACAAATAAGAACATAAAACTACATACTTGAGAAAGCTGTTTACGAACAGAATATACTTTTTCATAAATTCCAGCCCAGTCATCTACAAGATCCACTATCCAACTTTCCACATATCTTGGAACTCTTGGTGCGACAGGAAACATGTGAGATAAGATAATATCTTCTTCTATTCCACTAATATCAAAATGTTCTTTAGCCATTTCAAGAGCATATTTTGGATGAGATACAAGCATCTCTTTCTTTTTCTTTCCTTCACGGTCATAGAAAAAGTCATGTAACAAAGCTCCTCTTGTTGCTTCATAATAATTTAAGTGTAAGAACTTTGTAACTGTATATGTATAAAACGCAACTCTCATACAATGATTATAACGTGTTACTCCATGATGAGTAATTTGCATAAGGCCTTGAAATGTCGCTTCATTCATAATCGGATTTATAATGTTGTTAAATTCTTCATTTTCATAAGAATAACGAATTCGCATTGTTTCACCCTCTAATTCTATATTTATGCAAAAGAAATTTCTTTTTGCAAAACACTATAAATTTTACCATATTTTTTCACTTTTTGCAAATTAGACAAGCTACTTGACAGCAAAGATGAAAAAGAACAAATTTTCTTTTCTATTTAAATAGTAGAAACTTGTTCTTTTTAACTCCATTTTTAGGAGCAATTTTCTTGACACTTTTCTGAATATCCCGTTCAAAAAAATGATAAGATGCATGGACTAAAATGTAAAGCGGTAAAGCAATAACAATACCGATAAATCCACCTAATGTACCACCTACTGAAACAACCATAATCGTAAAAATAGGGTTGATATTATTAGTATGTCCATACACTTTTGGAGAAATCACATAACCATCTAATTGTGGGAAAATTAAGCAAACAACTAAAGTTGCAATAAAGACAGGCGTTGATACAACAGAAGCAGTAATCAAAGCAATTAAGTTGGTTGCCAAACCTCCAAAATACGGAATAATTGTCGTTAGACAAGCAAGAACTCCAAGAAGTAACCAGTTCGGATGACCAATTAAAAAGAAAATAATTGTATATTCAAAGAATTGAATGACCATAAATAATAAAAGTCCTTTTAAATAATTACTAAGTTCATTATCTAAACTTTGAAAATAAAGAAAACTTCGATGAGATATCCGTTTTAGAAAAGCACTAAATTTCTCTCTTATCTTTTGCATATCAGAAAGCATATAAATCATCACAATTAAAGTGACAATAAAAGTACCAGCGAAAGAAAAAGTCTTTCCAACAAGGTCCAAAGAACCGTTTGTTACAAAACTACCAATACTTTTACTTAATTCATTTAAAGCATCACTCAATTGAACTTCAAAATCTCCTAAATTCCAATTGAATTTTTCTCCAACTGAGCTAATCGCTTCTAAAATCATCTTAGAAAAAGAAATCAGTTGTTCATAAAAAAGTGGAAGTGTCACTGCAAGAACACCAACTAATACGAGTAAAATTCCTACAACTACAACGGTAATCGAAAGCCATTTTCGAACACCCTTTTCCTCTAATTTTCGTACCAATGGATATAGCGCATAAGCAATAGCAAAAGCTAAAATAAAAGGAAAAAGTACTTTTAAAATACTAAATAATACGCCACTCCATCCACTGATAGTATTTAGACCAATATACAAAATACCAAGAAGAATAAGCAAGTTTAACCATCGATAATTGATTTTATTATCAAACATGTTCCATCACCTTTCTAAAAAAATTGTAGTCGGTCCTAAATTTGTGAGTGAAATTTCCATATCTCCTCCAAAAACACCCGTTTCTGTTTTGACAATTTCACTTAACTTTTGGTTCCAAAAGGCATATAAAAGTTCAGATTTATCGCTACGAAGGGCTTTCATATAGCTAGGACGATTTCCTTTACTGCAGTCTGCATATAACGTAAACTGTGAAATCGATAAAATTGACCCACCCACATCTAAAAGTGACTTATTCATCACACCGTTTTCATCTTCAAAAATACGCAAATTTAAGACTTTATTTGCCATCCACAGAATTGTATCTTTATTATCATTTTCAGTAAATCCTACAAAGACGACTAATCCAAAATCAATTTTTCCTGTTGTTTTTCCCTTGACCTTGCAAGAGGCATTTTTAGCTTTTTGAATTAAAACTCTCATTAGCGATACACCCTTTCTATTTCATTGATATAAGGTAATTTTAGAAGTTCTGTTTTAACTTTATTAAAATGCTCTAAATCTCTTACTAAAACTTGCATTTCTATCACTAAAGCATCACGATGCATCACTTTAACTTCATCAACCTGTGCATCTAATGGGCTTAACTTACTAACGATTTCGACTAAAGGATTATCAAGTGTATTGGTATATAACACAATTGAGGTTGCATATTTTTTACTTGGAGCATCACTATTCCAATGAACATTGACACATCTCTCATCTAAATCAACTAAGTTGTGACAAGTAGTCCTATGTATACTAATGCCATTTCCTTTTGTAATATACCCAACAATTTCATCTCCTGGAATTGGCATACAACAAGATGCAAGTTGTACTTTGACTTTATCAATACCATCTACAATAATCGCAGTTTCTTCTTGAGCCTTGACAACCTTTGTTAGTTTTGGCTTCTCTTCTGGCTTATAAATCGTATGAATGACTGAAAGTGCAGAGATTTTACCATTTCCAATGTTTTGATAAATTTCATCTAAATCTTGTAATTTTAATTCTTTACAAATCACTTTTAAATTGTCCGCATTGATTAAATCATGATAAGCAATTTTTTTCTTTCGAAGTTCCTTTTCTAGACTATATTTACCCCGCTCTATATAAATTTCTTTTTCATTTTTCGTAAAGAAACTTTTAATTTTGTTTTTGGTAGCTGTAGACTTAACCATGTTCATCCATTCTTTAGATGGAGTACTGTTTTTATTGGTATTGATTTTGACAATATCATTGTTTTGAAGCTCATAATCTAATGGTACGATATTTCCATTGACAATTGCTCCTACAGTAGTCTCTCCAACTTTCGTATGAACCTTGTAAGCAAAATCAAGAGGTGTTGCGCCTTTTGGAAGTTCAAAAACGTCTCCTTTTGGTGTAAAACAATAAATATTATTGTCTAGCACTTCTTCTTTAACACTTTGAACAAACTCTTCACTACTCATTTGGTCTTGAGAAAGTTCCATAATGGATTTAAAGAATTGTAGTTTCTGTTCTGTATTGGTCTGCATAGCACTAGTTGCATCTTTTTGTTCCTTATAAGCCCAATGGGAAGCAATACCATTTTCAGCAATTTCATCCATCTCATAAGTTCGAATTTGAATTTCAAATAAGTATCCATCCACTCCAAAAACAGTAGTATGCAAGCTTTGATAACCATTTGGTTTTGGCATAGCAATATAATCTTTAAAACGATTTGGTAGTGGTCTAAATTTAGAATGAATAATCCCAAGAGCTAAGTAACAGTCTTGTTCAGTATCTACAAAAATACGAAGCGCTAATAAATCATAAATATCACTAAACTTTTTTCCTTTATTTAACTTGTTATAAATACTATAAATGCTTTTGGCTCTTCCTTTGATTTCGTGAACGATATTATGTTCTTTTAACAACGTAGAAACTTCATCCAGCATTAAAGAAACTGTCTCATCCCTTTCGACCTTGGTCTTATTTAATTTTTCTGCGATATCATAAAAGATTTCTGGTTTCAAGTAACGAAGTGATAAATCACGAAGTTCACTTGTCATCTTATGAATTCCTAAGTGGTCAGCAATAGGTGCTAAGATTTCCAAAGTTTCTTTGGCTTTTCGTTTTTGTTTTTCAGACTCAAGTGCCCAAAGTGTTCGCATATTGTGAAGACGGTCTGCCAACTTAATAATAATTACTCTTACATCTTCACTCATTCCTACAATAATTTTTTTATAATAGTCAATTAGATAATCATTTTCTGTTGAAAAGTGAAGTCTTGAAAGTTTGGTTACTCCTTTTAAAAGTTTTAAGACTGTTTCACCAAAATTTTCTTTAATTTCATCTTCTGTTACCTCACAGTCTTCAATAGTATCATGAAGAAGTGCTGTCTCAATACTTTCTGCATCTGCATAAATTTCAGTCAAGATAATGGCAACATTTAAAGGATGAATGATATAAGGTTCTCCACTTTTACGAAACTGTCCTCGATGAGCTTCTTCGGCATACTGATATGCCTTGATGATTTCATTTCGTTTTTCTTCTTCTTTAATGTAAGTATCTGTTCGTTTTAATAAATCATCAAGTGTTGTGGTATCTAGATGCTTTGTCATTATATCCCCTCTTTCTTTTCTTATGATGAGGTCTTGTTTTGTATCAATTACTTCAAATGATTTTTAAGCATTGATACCTTTAATTAGTTTTTCTTCTAGATCATCATGATAGACTTTCTTAGGCTTTTCTTCTTTTCCTACTTTTCTTTTTTCAAGATGATACCAAATAGTAGGTGCTAAGAAGATAGAAGAATAAGTTCCTGCGACAAGTCCTGTTAACATTGCAATGTTGAACCCAAAGATTTCATGACTTCCTAAGAAGATGAGTGCCATAACTGGTAATAGTGTTGTAATAGATGTGTATATTGTACGTAACATCATTTGTCCGATGGCTTGATTTGTAAGTTCTCTTAAAGTTTCTTTTGTAAGTTTCTTTCTATCGACTTTATCCATTGCTTCTCTAATTCGGTCAAAGACAACGATGGTATTATTGATAGAATATCCAATAATTGCTAAGACTGCTGCAATAAACATAACTGAGATTTCAAGACGAGTAATTGCAAATAAAGCAATCATCATCAAAGCATCATGTAATAAAGCTGTAACAGAACCTACTCCATAACTAAATCTAAAGCGGAATGATACATAAATGATAATTCCAATTAAAGATAAAATGATAGAGAAAATAGCATTTCTTGCAAGTTCTTGTTTAACAATATTTGAAACAACTTCAATATTTACTTTTGCTTGATATTTTTCTTCAAAATACTTGCTTACTTCTTGAACTTTTTCACGTTTTAGAATGTTTTTAACTCGAACGTCTTTACCGCTTGGAGCATTTTCAATTTGTAGAGATGTTAAACCTAATTCTTTTAAATCTTGTTTTAATTCTTTATTTGAAATTTTAGAAGTTGTATCGATGGTAATGTTACTTCCTGCTTGATAATCAATTCCAAGACGCATTCCTTTCGTTCCAAAAAGAATTGCTCCTACAAGGATAACAAGACATGAGAAACCAATAAAGTAACGTCCAATTTTTAAATAATCGCGTGTTTTCTTCCTCTCTTTTTTCTCTTCCTTAATATTGCTACAGTCTTCTTTTTCTACACGAATAAATAAGTAGAGTTTATCATCAAAATAACCATTTTTAACAAAGAGTTTTAAAAGCATTCTGGTAATAAAGACCATTGTAAACATTGTAACAGCAATGGTGATAATTAACATTGTAGCAAAACCTTTAACACTGCTTTCACCAAAACTGAACATAATAATTGCAACCAATAAAGTTGTTAAATTTGAATCTAAAATGGTCTTGAAGCTCGCTTTACTTCCTAATTTAAAGGCTGTTTTTAGGCTTTTTCCTTTATAGAGTTCTTCTTTAATTCTCTCATACATGATGACATTTGCATCGACTGCCATACCAATTCCAAGGACTAAAGCAGCAATTCCAGGGAGGGTTAACACACCACCGACTACCCAGAAAGTCAAGAAGACTAAGAATGTATAAAGTAGTACAGAAACAGATGATAAAAATCCTGCGAAATGATATAGAGTTATCAAAAGAATGATGATGAGTGAAACTCCAATAATTCCTGCGAGCAATGTTTTTTCAAGAGTTGTATCTCCAAAAGATGCTCCAACTGTTTTACTAGAGATTTCAGTCAATTTGGAAGGTAGGCTTCCTGAGTTAATTAAATCTACTAAATTTTGAGCTTCTTCTTGAGTAAAGTTTCCTTCTATGATGACATCACTTGCGAAACCTTCTTTAACTGTTGCGGCACTTAAACAGTTTGATTCTTGGGTTCCACAGTAATTTTGTTCTGTGCTAAAGCTGTTTGTTCCCTCTTCAAAATCTAACCAAATTACAATCATATTGTTTTCATAATCTTTGACTTTATTTGTAACTTCAAAGAATTTATCTTTATCACGAATACTTAAAAGTACTGCAGGATTTCCTTGACTATCAGTTGTTAATTTACTAGCTCCTGCTCTTAGAACATCACTCGTCATTAAAAGATTATCATTTGTATCTCTAAAGGTAAGAGATGCTACTGTTGAAAGTTGTCGTCTTGCTGTTTCTTGGTCTGTCACTCCTGCTAGTTTGACCCTAATTTTATCGTTTCCTTCTAAGATAATTTCCGGCTCATTTACTCCTAGTAAATCGATACGTTTACTCATACTTTTATAAGTTGCTGTCATTTGTTCTTTGGTAATTTTGCCACCATCAATTGGAGAAACTTGATATAAAACTTCAAATCCTCCTTGTAAATCTAATCCAAAATTCAAGTTTTGGAAAAGAGGCACAAATCCTAGACACATGAGGACTGTTGCCATCAATAATAAAATTGTTTTTCCTATTGTTTTCGTTCTTTTTCCCATTTCTACCACCTCATTAAATTACTTCTAACGAACGATTTTTATTTTTTTCTTGTTCTTCTCTATGTTTGCTTCTTTGATATTTATGTATCGTTTTAAATTCTACATGAAGAATATCTGAAACGACATCAGAAAGCATTAAAGCGTGTCCTTTCAACCATTTCTTTTCTATCAGACAATTCCAAATGTCAAGTTCGCTTACATCATTATAGCCTTGTCTTCTTAACTCTTGTATCTTGGCACTTAAGGCAGGACGTACTCTAAGATAAAGTTCTTGTCTTGATGAAAAAGAAAGTTCCATTTTATCGCTCCTTTCGAACTAATATTATTATAACTCTATTTCTTTCTAAAACCAAAGAAAAATCGAAGAAAACTCCGATTATTTACTATCGACAAATATAGAACTTATTTTTTCTACTTAATTATGAATACTTGAAAAATATATTCCGAGAAGAATAATTCCAATCACTAATAAAAGTGTAATAATAGTAATCCAGTTTAAAATATTATATTTTTTTCTTCTTTTGCTCTTAGGCTCTTTACTATTTGAATATTTTCTAACAGCTTTAACACCATCTACAAAACTAATGAAATAGAATGGAAGTGCTCCCCAGAAATAGATAACTTCATAAATGAAAATTCCACCACTACCTCCTTCAATTAAATCAAACAACCACTCAGATATAAAAATATATGATGCAAACCAAATACCATATCCTATACAAGTTGAAAAAATCCAAAAAGATTTCATCGCTTCAAGAAAACCAGTATTCTTATCTTCTACTAAATCTATTTCATCTCTTGCATATTTATCTGGTTTAAAAGCTTTAGCAATGATAATACATGGAGCAACAAGATATAACAGTTGAAAGTAAGCAACAAAGGTACAACCTAAAGCATAAGTAACGGAGATAAATAAAGGTGCCCAATTCAAAAAATAAAATAGTTTTTGAATACTCGTCTTAGTTTGTTCCTGTTTTAAATAAAGGATAATAGGAACTACATTGACAAGGTCAATTATAATCGCTCCGCAAACAACTACCAATATAACATAATTAGTATCTACATTTTCAGCAATTAAATTGGTTACAAAAATTCCCACAATAGAAAAACAAAAAGCAACAATAGATAGAACAAGATTGAGCTTTCCATGTTGCTTTTTTTGAATGGGCATAGATAAATTGTTACTATTACTATTACTACTATTATCATTATTACTATTACTGTTACTGTTAATATTGATATTGTTGTCTCCAAGATTTATTTGATCATTCATAAAACTTTTCCCTTACTAAATCAATTTAATTTTGTTTGATAATTTGCCTTAGGACAGACTAAATAAGCTTGATATTGATAGGTACTATCACTCTGTTTGGTGACGATAACTTTACTTTCCAAACTACTACACAAGTTTTTATTGACATCCAAAATCTGGTCAATGTAAAGTTCATCTTCTAGTGTTGCAAGAAAGACTTCACTTGTTTCATTTGTCTCTTTAGGAAGTTTACTTCTATAATCTTGAAAATAATCTTTCGCAGATAATACAAATAAACGTTCTTGAGTTTTATAGTACTCACGATTTGCTTTCGAAATTGTATTCGATGCTTTCGTCATAACAAATCCAATTAAAATACTTAATAATGTAATAACACCCAGTAATTCTACTAATGTGAACCCTTTATTTTTCATCTTTCATCAACTTTTTATAAACTTTTGGCTCAATTTTCTTATTATCAAATAAAATCAAGATAATTGAAATAATTGTTTGAATTAAAATAATGGCAATAAAGCTTCTCCAAAACGTCTTTAAAAGCACCATTCTTGATGTAAAAAACATTGCAATAAAGTTGTTAATCATAAAAGCAAAAATGTAGTTTGCAAGAAGTAAAAACTTATTCATCATCGTATTCATATATAAATAGAAATAAATACATAAGTTAATTGCTTGGCTCATCATATAACCAAATAATTCTCCAGTTAATGGAATATAGTCGATTTCTTGTTCTGTTAAAATTCCTGAAACCATAGCAAATAAAAGCATTAGTCCTGCGGAATAAGTTATTGCGTTAATGGTTTCTTTTACCCCATATTTTTTAGTAATAATGTTAGCAATGAAAAACAAAAATGGATACACAAATACAGCAGCAGTCAAAGTCACTTTTCCAAGTTCAAAGTCAAATTTATTAAGAACCCAAGCTAGTATTGTTGTTGATGCAAGCAGTAAAATATATACCCAACTTTCTATTTCTTCATCTTTTTTCTTTCTTTTCTTTAAAGTTTTCTTTTCCATATCAATTCTCCTTTATTCTTTTCTAGGATAATCATATCATTTTTTAAAGAAAAATGAAAGCAATTTTAACTTGGTTTTTAAAGAAACAAAAAATTTAGGATTTCTCATTTTCAAGAGGTATGATAAAATAAGAATAAGGTGACGAAGATGAATACTAGAGAAAGTCGATTTAAAGAAAAACAAGAAACAATAAAAAAAGAAGAGCAAACTGAAAAACATAAAAAGTTAGCAAAAAGAATTTTACTTGGTTTTTTCATTTTATTCCTTTGTTTTGCTCTTTTAATGACTTATATCACAACTATCGGAACAACTTCTCTTGTTATCCATGAAGAAAAAATTACAAACTCTCGTCTTCCAAGTTCATTCCATGGTTTAAAAGTCATTGTCTTTTCAGATTTACACTATAAAAGCACTTTTTTAAAGAAGCATCTTGAAAACTTGAAAGAAGAAATCAATGTTAGAAAGCCAGATTTGATTTTCTTTACAGGAGATTTATTAAATAGTGAAAAAGCTCTTACCAAGAAAGACGCAAGTGACCTTCAAACTTTTCTAAACGAGTTAGATGCAAACCTTGGAAAATATGCAGTTCTTGGAGAAACAGATACAGATGAAGCTAAAGAAATGCTTACACTTGCCAACTTTCAGGTTTTAGAAAATACTTATGATTTAATTTATCAAAAAGATGCAAATCCAATTCTCTTAATGGGGCTTGATACAAGAAGTACTCCTGACTATGAAAAAACACTAGCCTACTTTAATGAAGCAAATGCAAATCAAGAAATTTTTACAATTGCCTTATTGCATCATCCTGACTATATTTCAATGTTGTTAGAAAGTAAGGCTATCGACTATGCTTTCGCAGGACATTCTCATAACGGGCAAATCAGGCTTTTTGACCTACCACCTTTAAAAAAGTTAGAAAATGCCGAAGAATATTATAATATGCACTATGAAATCAACAATACAAATCTTTATATTTCACCAGGGCTTGGTACTTCAAATAATCCATATCGATTTTGTGCAAGGCCATCCATCTTCTTCTTTCGATTTACGACTTCGTAAAGAAAAGCTTCAGTCTTTCAAAAAAGCTTTTCTTTTTTGTTGGAATTTTTTGGTAAATAGGAATTTGTTTTAGAACCTGTCCTTTGAATTTTACTAAAATATTTCCTACTTTCCCCTCTTTAGTTGTTTTCTGATTTGGAATTTTCGCAATGACTTGAATTGATTTTTTCTCACTTTCTTTTAAAGGATAAGAATAGCTTTCTTTGATATACGCAGTTCCTGATAAGTAAGGTGATGCTATCGAAAATGTATCTTTGTCGACAATTTTATAAGAATGATATTGTTGATAGATTTTTTCATACAAAGCTTGATGGTTCACAAAAGGGTCATCATCTTTTAAGGTCACAATTGTAAGACGAAGTCCATCCTTTTCTGCAGTAGTTACTAATGTTTTCCCAGCTTTTGGAGTATAGCCATTTTTGCCTCCTGTTACGTAAGGATAACTTTTAAGTAACTTGTTACGATTATACCAAAGATAAGTTTTATCTAAAGAGGTAACAATATGTTTATAGGTTTTGGTTATTTTTCTATATTCTTTTAATTGATATGCATACTTTGATAATAAAGCCATATCACGGGCTGTGGATAAATTTTTAGTTTCTTCATCTAACCCATGTGGATTTTCAAAAATAGAAGAAGTCATACCAATTTCTTTTGCCTTTTCATTCATCATTTGAACAAATTTTTCGATACTTCCTCCTACGTATTTAGCAATGACTACAGCTGCATCATTTCCACTTCGAAGAAGAAGACCATAGACTAAATCACGTAATTTCATTGTTTCCCCAACAGTGATATAAATACTAGTTCCATACATTTTCAAAACTTCGTCTCCAACTGTTACTTCATCATCCATTTTACCAGACTCTATTGCCAAAACTGCAGTTAAAATTTTAGTAGTAGAGGCGATAAGTCTTACTTCATCAGGATTTTTACTATATAATACTCTACCACTATCGATATCTATGATTATACTACTAGAAGAGGTATCCGCAAAAACAAAAACTGGACTTAAAAAGAACAATAAAAGAAGGAAAAAGAAAGCTCGTTGTTTCAAAAACTATCACCTTTTAAAATGTATGCAAAAGAAAAAACAAACAGACCTAGTTCATAAGTCTTGATCTGTTTGTTCGGAGTTATTGAGGTGTGAGGACGATGCGGAATGAATTAGTAACTCCTGCCTGACCTGTCCATGGGCCATATGCAAAAGTACCAGACTGTTCATTATAAGACCATGAACCACTACGACTAAGCCAAGGATTATAAAAATCTACTCCATTTGAACGATCATCATACCATACTCCTATTTCATTTAAAGCATGACCTTTATAAAATTTATTCACTTCGTCACTCGTATATAAGTCATAGTATATTTCTTGAGGCCATACTCTATCACTTGTGAAGCTACTTCCATCTGCAAGTTGTCCTGGATATCCTGAGTTTAAAGAAGCTGTTTGCCCTGATTTCATATCAAGGACAGACATAACATACTCCCATGCTCCTCCATTGGTATCATAAATGCCTGTAATATTTCCAGTACTTGAGGATCCTCCTCCGCCATAGCCTTGTCCTTTCCCTCTATCTACTAAATCATCGTACTTATAAGTATATGTTTCAGATGCTTCTGCAGTTCCTTGACCAGACGAGCATCCCGTCATATAAGCTTTATAGTTATTCATATATACTTGTTTATTTTCTCCGGCATATAAAGAATTTCCATATTTTCCATATTTGCTTTGTGTAAGATAACTGATTAGTGCCCATTCTGTGTTCTTTGAGGCATGTGCATCATATGTACTTTGGTCAAATCCATATATGTTCCCTACCTTTGTTATCCCCATTGAAACTAATTCTAATGTAGATACTCGGATTAGTCGCCATGAATATACATTTGGTTTTATTATTGCCTTGTTAGGTTCTTCTGTATCATGTTCTGCTTCCGTTGTTGTGTTTGCTCCCATGTATCCTGTCTCAAATTTGCCTATCCATATTCCTGATAAATTCTTCTCTCCAAGCGTAAATCCTGATGGTGTATACCATCCTTCTACTATGTCTCCTGTATATCGTGCACTTCCTTCATCTGTGATTGAACTAGAGATAAACTTCACGTCTATTTCTCCAGGTAATGCTTGTGTTGGTTCATCCTCTCTTTCTTCTTCTTTCTTTCCATAGTAGTTCTTTCCATCTTCACTTTTTATGGTGTAACTGTATCTCGGTATCCATACCCACATTTGCAGGATATCGTCCATCTTTACTTCTTCTCCTGCTTCTGCATTCTTATATGTTTCTCTACTTCCATTGGTTACTGTTACTGCATTCGCCCATTCTTGTTTATCATAGTTATAATAGTCACTACTCTTCTTTACCCATGTCTTCCCATTATATACGACTGGTATCATATTGTCTGAAAGAACTGGTGCATTTGCTCCACTCTTATCTTTTTCTATATAAGGTAATAAATACTTACTATTACTTGGAAAGCTTAATTCTTTATTCTCTAATCCTCCTATACTCCCAAACTCTACTGTGATATCTTCTTTATTTTCATTCTTTATTCTTATTGTATAACTTTGACTTTCTTTACTATTTATTATTACTCCTTTCTTCAATGGTGGGGTATCTTTACTTTCATATGTATATCCTATTGTTACATTTTCATTTATATTATCTTTATAGTAGAAATTATATTTTGCATTTCTATCATTGTTATTAGTTAGGGTTATTGTTATATCTTTACTACTATCTTTTGGTACTGTTATCTTATTATCTTTGAACTCTTTATCTTCTGAAGATAGAGTTGCAGGTAGTGTTCCTGTAATTATCCTAATTGCTTCTTTCTGTTCTTTATTTACTGTAAACATAGCATAACTAAAATATCCTATTACTACAAACAGACTGATTATTCCTACTACTATCAAATAGCTTTTCTCTATCCTTCTTTTCTTTAACAATTTCATTATGACACCTCTATTCTAGTGTCATTATATATCATTAAAAGTACCCCCCCCGATTTATGAAATTTCAGCATATATTTTTGACAAGTTAACCTAAAGTTTTTATTTAACTTTCCCTTTTTCTACAAACGGTATTTTAATTCTGTAAAAATATGGGGGAATATAAA
>CANQWT010000026.1 GCA_947627635.1 uncultured Bacilli bacterium | reverse complement strand
GAGAATGAAGCAGGTGCAGGAGTTTTCGCATTCAACAACACAGAAGGTAATGCGAACAACAATCGTTCGTTCCGCCAGTATCTGATTACAAAAGAAAAATTTATTTTTGTAAAGTCTATTTGAAACAAAAAGAAAAGTAAGATGAGTAAATACAACTTGAAAATCTTGCTTTTTTTGTATAAAGATTTGTTTTCTTTGTATACTAAAGTTAGAAGTGTAATAAATTATTATAGGTGGTATAAGTGAAACCTCTCCTCTTTTTAGTCGGTCTATTTTTAATGACTTATTCTCTTATTACAATGCTTCTTTTACTTAATTTATTGACATTTGGATATACTATTTTTGAATACCTAGAATATTTAATCACCCATTCTATCTTATTACAATTTTGTTTAGGAATACTGAGTTTATTCTTTGTGTTTCGGAAAGGAAGAGCAAGAAAATGATTTATATTTATGATATTTTACTAAACTTTAATGATACAATTCCTTATGAATTTTTTGAATGGAATAAAACAGATACTATAGACCATATTAAAAAAATTCCTCTTTATAAAGTAGACCGAAAAACTTTAAGTGACCTACTTGATGGAACGATTCAAGTCGATTTCTCTTTTTTAACTGAGTTAAAGGATAAGACAGAAATTTATGAAAATGGTGGTGTTCAAACTCTTCCTTATGTTTCGCTCTTTTCAGACGGAACACTTGCTTTAGCTTTAGAGTTTGATGAAACAGGAAAAAGTATTTGTAAAAGTAGAATGCTTTTAGACGAAGAAGATGAAGTCTTAGAGTATGCCTATGATTTGAAAGAAATTACTCTGTCTTATTCTCTTCTTCGAAAGAATAAAATTTCTTATGAAACAAGATTAGAAAGACAAATTAAAGCCTTTTTAAAGCAAGAGTTTCAACAAGCTATTCAAGAAAATAATCAAGAAAAAATCAAATATTTCTATGAAGAATGTTTTGATAAAACATACCAAAATAGGGAAGATGCCAGTAAAAAACTTTTCAAAAGTTTAGACCAAATTAAGCCTCCTCATAAAAAATTATATCATCTTTTAAAAAGCTCTTATCAATTAAAAAAGTAGACAAAAGAAGAAAAAAGATTATAATAATAAAGGAAAAGAATTGATAAATTGGCATCAATCATGTAAAATGACAATAGAAAAGTATCCATGAAGAAACAAGATGTAGAAGTGGTTACGAGGAGGTAAAAATGGACGTTAAAGAAATTTATGCAAAGGAAGAAAAACTAATAGGAACAGAAATAGAACTTCAAGGTTGGGTAAGAAATCATAGAAAACAAAAAGACTTTGGTTTTATTGCTTTTTCTGATGGTACATGTTTTAAAACTTTACAAATTGTTTATGATAAAGATATCAAAGACTTTTTAGAAGTTCAAAAAATACATGTGGGAAGTAGTATTCATATTAAAGGAATACTCGAAAAAAGTCCTAAGGCAAATCAAAGTGTTGAAGTGCAAGCAAACGAGATTTCTTTAATCAATGATGCAGGAGAAGACTATCCTATTCAAGCAAAGCAACATAGTCGCGAATTTTTAAGAGAACAAGCTTATTTAAGACCACGTACAAATTTATTTCAAGCTGTATTTCGTGTAAGAAATATCGCCGCTTTTGCAATACACACTTATTTTCAGGAGAAAGGGTTTCTTTATGTCAATACACCTTTAATCACAGGAAATGATGGAGAAGGAGCAGGTGAAATGTTTCAAGTTACAACACTAGACCTTTTAAACCTTCCTAAAACCGAAAAGGGAGATATTGATTTTAAAGAAGATTTCTTCTCATCTAAAGTAGGACTTACGGTAACAGGACAATTAGAAGCTGAAGCCTTTGCTCATGCTTTCAAGAATGTTTATACATTTGGACCTACTTTTAGAGCTGAAAACTCAAACACTCAAAAACATGCCAGTGAATTTTGGATGATCGAGCCAGAAATGTGTTTTTGTGATATCAATGGTTTAATGGACCTTGAAGAAGACATGTTAAAGTTTGTAGTCAAAGAAGTCTTAGATAAAGCGAAAGAAGAACTTGCTTTTTTAGACCAATTTGTAGAAAAAGGGTTAATTGATAAACTAAATCGTTTAGTAGAAAGTACGTTTACTCGTATTACTCATCATGATGTTATTACTCTTTTAAAGAAAGCAAATGTAAAATGGGAATTTGAACCAGAATATGGACAAGATATTGCGACAGAACACGAAAAATATTTGACAGAATACTTTAATGGACCTGTTTTTGTTACTTCATGGCCTAAAGATATAAAAGCATTTTATATGAAGATGAATGAAGACAATGAAACTGTTGCAGCAGTAGATTTGGAAGTCCCTGGAGCTGGAGAATTGATGGGTGGAAGTCAAAGAGAGGAAGACTATCAGAAGCTTCTATGCCGTATGAGAGAACTTGGTATGAAAGAAGAAGGACTTGAATGGTATTTGAACTTAAGAAAATATGGTGGCTGTGTTCATTCAGGATTTGGAATGGGCTTTGAACGTCTTTTGATTTATCTAACTGGTGTAGACAATATTAGGGATGTTATTCCATTCCCAAGAACTCCTGGAAACTGTTTATTCTAAGAAGCATTTATCTGCTTCTTTTTCTTATGTATAAATTTGTTAAAAGAAAACATACTACTATTGAGGTGGAATGAATGAAAAAACGAATTTTAGGAAGTTTATGTTTGCTTTTATTAGTAGGTTTAGTAGGTTGTCAAGACATGATGAATACTCCTACTAAAAGAGTAGAAGAGTATTTAGGAAAGTATCAAATTATGGACCAAGATGTACTTGAACAATTAGAACACATTATAGATGAAGATGAGACTTTAACTAAAGACCAAAAGAGGGACTATCAAGCCTTAATGGAAAAACAATATCAAAACTTATCTTATAAAATTAAAGATGAAACCATTGATGGAAATGATGCTACGGTAACTGTAGAAATTAGTGTTTTTGATTATCAAAATGCAATTTCTAAAGCAACAAACTATATTGAAAAAAATCAAGACAAATTTGAAACGGATGGCAAAAAAGATATTTCTAAAGAAATGGATTACAAAATAAAACAAATGGAAAGTGTTACAGATAAGATTTCATATACTTTAACTTTTTCTGTTCAAAAAGACCAAAAAGAAAAACGTTGGGTATTAGAACAATTAGAAGATGATACAATTTTAAAACTTCATGGACTATATAATCCTGAAAATTAAAAGCAAAAATCAATAAATTTAATTCTTATCTAAAGTGACAAATATCCTTGTGATTTGCTACAAAAAGTTGAACATTTAAAAAGTTTCTATCAGAGGAAGAAAAACGAATTCTTTTATTATTTTTTAAGCGAATTAAAAGACTATTTACCTCTTCACCATTTCCTCTATAAAAAACAGTTTCTTTTATTTCTTCTATAGGATATTGGTAACTTTTTCCAAAAATATTTCGATAACAAATTTTTTCTTTGTTGATATAAAATTGAAAGTTTAAGATTTTTAAAAGATAATAAATTGCAGGTAAAGATAAAATGAGACAGATAGATATCAAACACAATAAATTTGAAATTTGCTGTGTTTGATTGATTTTGGCCATATTTTGTAATAGGTCTTCTAAAAGAACAGACGTACAGAAAATATCTCCTAAAAGAAATAAGAGAAACATACATTTATTAAAGAATGATTTCCCATCTAATTTTGCATCTTCTAATGATTGTCCATAAGTTTTATCTTGAACGATAGAGATACTAATTTTCTTTTTCATAAGCATCATCCTTTCAAAAATCATAACTTTATAATTTAAATATACCTATTTTGCATTCTTTAAACCAGTCTATTTTAAAATATGTTTTAGGAGTACTGTCAAGAGAAGTAAAATTTTTTCTTAATAGAAATTGGTTTACTAACGAGGAAAAGTAAAGTAAATCTTGATGACAAAGAAAAAAATCTTAAAGACAAAAACTTGTAAATATGGCATATTTTTGATATACTCATCTTAACATAGGTGGTGAGTATCATGACAGAACAAGAAACAATAAAACTTCAAAAAAGAATTCAACGAAAAATAGTTCTGGTTGCTGTATTTCTTTTACTAGGTATTGTATCTATTTCTGGAACAACGTATGCAATATTTTCAAGGAGTTTACCTGGTGAAAAAGGTGTCGTAATTCATGCGAAAAAAGGTTCTTTTGACTTAACTTTTTATGATGGGAAAAATATTTCTTTACAAAATGTGTCAACCATGTCATTAGAAGAAGCATCAGCTACAAAACCTTATCATTTTACAATTGCGAATAATAGTGTGGCAGATGCTTATTATCGAGTAGCTTTAGTAGAAGATGGTGCAATTTCTAATCAAATTTCTAAAGAATATTTAGGTTATTCTCTAGAAGGAAGCGACGGAACGGATTTAACTGGAACTTTAGATGAATTAGGAAGTAGTATGGAAGTTATTCGAGATAAAAGATTATCTACAAATAATTCTGTAGATTATGATTTACGGATTTGGTTGACGGAAGATGCTCCAAATACGGAGATGGGAAAAACATATCAAAGTAAGGTTGGTATTTCTTCAACACAAGCAATTTCTACATTCGCAGATTATTTAATTCAAAAAGCAAATCAAGAAGGAACAACTTATCAAAAAGGAAATCAACAAGAGTTATATACGTTTAATGAAGAAGCAACCAATGATACAACTCGTTTAATTAGTTATCGTTATCTTGGAAATAATCCTAATAATTATGTTCTTTTTAACAATGAATTGTGGAGAATTATTGGAATTTTTCAACCAAATGAATATGGTTATAATCCTCAAGTAAAGTTGATTAAAGAAGATGGTTTGTCAGGAGCTTATGGTACAAATAGTAATGCTCCATCTTTACTAACAACAAGTGCTTATTATGCACGCTTTAATGATGAAAGTAGAAAGATGGCAGTTTATACACCTTTCTTTGTAAGTCAATTATCAACTCTAGATTTAAATGGTGATAGTATTTATGAAAAAGAACATAATCAAAAGACCACAACAATTTCAAGCCTTGTTGGTCTTCCAATGCTCAGTGATTATGTTGGAACCTATAAAAACGGATATCATACAAATTGTTATAATGATATTAGTAGTTGTACAACTCCTAGTTGGATGACTAAAAATCAAATGGCTTTCTTAAATCGTATTCCAAATAGTGATTATGAGGTTTACACAACAGAAGCCAGTGGAAAAGTTGTAAAAACGTCTGTGTCAGCCTCTCTTCTTAATCGCCCAGTTGTCTATTTAAATACCATGACTTATTATGTAAGTGGTAAGGGAACAAGTAGTAATCCTTATCGAATTACAATTTAGAACCAAAAGAAGTTTTAAAAGAGTATCCTTTACTCTTTTTCTTTTTGTAAAAAGACCTTGCTAAAATTCAAAAAAGTATTATAATATAAGAGCAAAAAAGAGGGGATAATATGTCAGTTGGTATTGAAAAAGAAGAATATATGGATTTACCAGATCTTCCATATGATGAAGGAAGACACTCTAAATTCAAGTTATATCATTATAATAATGAACCTCATTTAATCAAAGAATTTGTTAGAAAAGATGGGTTAAAAGAAGCCAAAGAACAAGTTAGAAGACTAGTGCAGGCACCACAAGTAAAGAATACAGCCTATCCTATTGATACTGTAAAAGTAAGTGGCAAAATCATTGGTTATATTTGTACTTGGTATTATCAAGCATATTCACATTCTTATGTTCTTTCTACAAATATTCCAAATTTTAATCAAGAACAAAAAGAAAAAGCAGTTCTTGATACTACGAAACAGTTAAAAGAGTTTCATCAAAATGGTTTTATTTTAAGTGATGTTCGACTTGCCAACCATTTAATTGATAAAAATGGAGGACATTTAATTGACTTTGAAGATACTCTAGTAGCAGGATGTGAAAAAGTAACTCCTGCGCCATTTTATTTTTTTCATTTAGAAAATGGACTTTTAGTGAAGAACCCTTCTAGTCAAGAAGAAGATAGACGTAAACAAGCTTTAACTCATATTAGTTTTCTATTAAATGTTAATCTTGAATATGTAATGCATCAACTTCAACAACAGTCTTTTCATTTAATCGATTGTTTTAGAAAAGAGCCTATGATGCAAGAGATTATGAAAGATCTTTTCTATGAAAAAAATATTCCATATTTTACAGATTATTTACCAATTTTTCATGATGCGGATAAAAATAAAACTTATGGAAAAAAATTGGATCGTCAAATTCAAAAAGAACTATTAAGAGAATATTACTAAAAGAAGTGTCAACAACGGACACTTTTTTCTTATTTTCAAGTCATTTCAGATAGATTGTTTGTTGAAGCCTTAAGGAAGTTGTGTTAAAATAAAAACATAAGAGGTGGAACTTATGAAAAAGAAAAGTGCCAAAAATTATATAATCTTAGCGTGCATTTATCTTGCTGTTATTTTTCTTGTTTTGTATTTTGTAAAGTGGTATCAAACTTATCAGGAGTACCAAATGAAAGTACCTATTATGCGTGATGTTTTACAAGAATTACTTCCTGAGGAAGTAGACCATTATGTATTAGAAAATCCAGATACGCTTCTTTATATTTGTTCCGCAACTGACGCAACTTGTAGGAACTTTGAAAAAGATTTTCGCTATTATGTAAAACAAAAGGGATTAGAATCCAATATTATTTATGTCAATTTAATGGATGTTGAAAATCAAGAAAGTTATCTTAGTGATTTAGGAAAAAAGTATGGGAAAGAAATCGATACAAAAGGATATCCTATGTTTCTTCAGTTTGAAGAGGGAAATATTAAAGAGGTAGAAAGCGAATTAACGATGGAAAAAGCCAAACTCTTTTTAACAAATAGAGGTTATGAATGAACCATATTGTCTTATACGAACCAGAAATTCCTCAAAACACAGGAAACATTATGCGAACTTGTGTTGCTACAGGAACCCATCTTCATTTAATTAAACCTCTTGGCTTTTCTTTAGATGCTGCGAAGTTAAAGAGAAGTGGTGTCAACTATATTGATAAATTAAACTACACAGTCTATGAAAACTTTGAAGAATTTAGAAAACAAAATCAAGGTATCTATTACTATTTTACAAGATATGGTAGAAAACCTCATACTTCATTTGATTATAGTAATCCAACAAAGCAAAATCTCTATTTTATCTTTGGTAAAGAATCTACGGGTATTCCTAAAGAAATTTTAAAACAAGACTTGGAACACTGTATGCGTATTCCAATGACTGATAAAGTAAGAGCTCTTAATGTATCCAATAGTTGCGCTATTGTAATTTATGAAGCTTTAAGACAACAAAACTATGAAGGTTTATTACTAGAAGAACCATCAGATAGTACTCATAAAGGTAATGATTACTTAGAAAAATAAAAATGACCATTAAGGTCATTTTTTGTTAATCTTTAATGAACTCTAAATATTTAAGTCTTGTTTTTAAAGCTTCACTCGATGTAACACCAACTAGTTTATTATAGCTATTTTCTAATTTTCCTTTGACAAAGAATAATGTTGTTGGAGTTCCTGATACATAAGAGATTTTACTTAAAGTTTCATCCTCTTTATCTGTTAAGTCTGTCAAATTGATGGTATAAGCTTCCAGATTATATTGGCCCATTACAGACTGATAAATTGGAAGATATGCTTCACATGCACTACATCCTGTTTGAATGACTGCCACAATAAAAGTTTCTTTATTTTCAATTTTCGTTTCTAAGTCTTTGACATTTAAATTTGGAACACTTTTTTGATTTCCACATCCTGTTATAAGTAGTGAGAAACAAAAAAATAAAAGAGCTAATTTACCTAGTTTTTTCATCCTAAAACCTTCTTTCTTTCCTAGTATAACATATCTTGTTTTAAAATACAAAATAGGATATAATAATAAAAGAATAGGAGGGGTAGATCAATGATTTTAAGAAAACCTTATGCCTTTATTATGAAAAATTTCCGAAAAATTCATATTGTATTTTTTATAATTGCGGGAATTATTTTCTTTCAAAATAGTCAAGTACAAAACTTTGTAAAAGAGTTTTTGTCTACAAATTCTTATAATTCATCCATTGAATCAATTGGAAGTTATATTTCAATTTTAAACTATTTACTAATGCTTCTTTTAATTGCTATTTCAGTAGCTTTAATGTATGTGTTACATCTTAAAAAGAAACCATGGAAAGCATATCTTCTTCCGTTTGTAGCTTATATTTTCTTATTTGGAGTAACCATTGCAGTAGCAAGCTATTTTAATAATTATGGAGATGAATCTACTTTAGTTGCAATTAGAACCATTTCTCAACTTTTACAAATGGCATCTTTATTTCAATACGTAATATTTATTATGCTCTTTATTCGTATTGCAGGAATTGATTTAAAGAGATTTGATTTTAAAAATGATCCAGAATTTTTGGAAATTAAAGAAGAAGACCGTGAAGAGTTTGAAGTTAATGTAGAAATTGATAAAGATCGAATTGTTCGTTTCTTTAAAAAACAATGGCGTTTTGCAACCTATGCCTATCAAGCTCATCCAATTATTTTTAATACCTTATTCGCAGTAATTATTTTGAGTATTTTTGGATATACATATTATTACTTTGGAGTTTTACATAAAACATATAAACAAGGTAACACATTTAGTGCTTTAAATTATCAAATTCGAATTGAAGAAAGTTATTTTACAGATAAAGATTATAGAGGAGTTGATATTAGTAATACCAAAGATTATCTTGCTATAGTCGTTCGGATGAAAAATAATGGAGGAAAAAGAACCATTAACTTAAATCGGTTCCATCTACTAAATAAAAGTCATGCTTATTCTTATATGAAAGGTCATGATGCATCCTTTAAAGATTTAGGGTCAACTCTTCCTGAAAGAGAATTTAAGCCAGGTGAAGAAGTCAAGTTCTATTTAGTTTTTGAAGTAGATAAAAATCTTTCAAATTCTAACTTTACTTTATATTATCAAGATATATTAGGAAGCAACAAACTTTTTTATCGAAAAATTAAATTAAAACCTATTGATTTGCATGAAATTAAGACAGTAAAAACTAAAGAAAAAAATCAAAAAATAACTCTTTCGGGAGTAAGTGTTAACAATAAGACTATTGAATTATTAGATGCTTCAATAGGAGATAGTGCTACTTATTCTTATTTAGGATGTGGATTACAAAGTTGTTCTGTACAATCAAAACAATATTCTAATCCTAGTGGAAAAGTCTTAACTTTACTATTTGCTTCTATGGATTTTGATGATACTGAATTTATAGAATTCACAGAAACTTATGGAAGTATCGTTTATCAATTAGGGAAAAATAAGAAAAAGAAAACCATTCAAATTAAAGGAATTATAACAGATGATTATTTAGGAAAAAATATTTATGTAAATGTACCAAATGAAATTGAAAATGCAACTTCTATATCTGTTATTTATACAATTCGTAATCAAGCTTATGAATATAAAATTAAGTAAAATAAAAGAAGAGTTTTGAATGAACAAGGAACTCTTCTTTTATAACAAATTTTTTAAATTTTTAGTGCTTAAAAATTGACTTATAAATAGAGGATATTATATAATAATTCTAGTAAAAGAAAAGATAGGGAATGGATATGAAAAAGAAAAAATTAAAAATCAGTTTAATCGTTATTGGAGTTGTTTTAATTCTAGGTGGACTTTTTTATTATTTCTTCTTAGGTCCAAAATTTAGTTTTGAAAAACAAGAAAAGGACTTATTAGAAGCAGGGAAACTTTATTTTGAAAGAAATAGTTATTTAATGCCTGCGGAAGGAAATGCAAGAAGTGTAGATTTAGAAACACTTTACGATCAAAGTTATTTAGATACTTTTTATATTCCAAATAGTAAGAAAATCTGTAATTCAAAAACATCATTTGTAACAGTGCGAAAGAAAGATGATGCTTATCAATACGCTGTATATCTTTCTTGTGGAAAGTATGAGTCAAAGCAAGATCATTTAGGACCGAAAATTACTTTAAATGGAGAGATGACAGTTACACTTTCTAAAGGAGAAGAATATAAAGAAGAAGGAATTAAACAAGTACAAGATGATTATGATGGAACCATGAAAATAGAAAATGTTGATATTGACTCTAGTAAAGTTGATTCAAATAAAATAGGAACCTATGAAGTTGTTTATACAGCTTATGATAGTTGGAAAAATAAAACGGTTGTAACAAGAACAGTTAAAGTTGTTCAAAAACTCAAAGATACCGTTAAGAAAGATACAGATGGATTAGGGTACTATATAGGTGGAGTTGAAAATAATTATTTGACTTTTAATGCCATGACTTGGAGAATTGTTGGAACTTCTAAAGAGGGAATTACGATTGTAATGGATGAACCTGTTGCGAATGTTGACTATACTTTAGCAAAAAATAATGAAGTAAAAGGAAGTTCATTGGATCAGTGGTTAAATGACTATTTCTATTCTAAATTATCCAATGAAGCAAAAAAGATGATCGTAAAAAATAGTAGTTGGTGTACTGATAAAATAAAACCTGAAAATATAAATACCAAGGAATGCAAAACTACAACCAAAATGAATGTAGGACTGATTTCTATTCAAGATTTTAATAAAAGTTTAGATGTAACTTCTTACTCATATCTAGGTCAAGAAGATATTGTTAGTTGGATGTTAAATCCAAGTACTACTTCACAAAAAGCCTATACACAACGAAATGATTATTTCTATTTAGGAAGAAATTATATGGAAGATAATACCAGTAATTTATTTGGAGTATGTCCTGCAGTAAAATTAAAAGATGATGTTTTAATTATCGACGGTACAGGTAGTAAAACGGATCCTTATACTTTAGGAGAATTACCTGAAGCATCAAGGAATGATTTATTGAATACAAGAGCAGCAGGTGAATATGTAACTTATTCAGGATATATTTTTAGAATTGTTGAAGTTGCTAAGGATGGCACAGTTCATGTGATTCAAGATGGAGTTCTTGGACAGGAAGGTAATCCAGTTGATATTTCATATCCAAGTAGTAATGTGATTAACATTTATAATCCTAAAGCAAAGGGAAATATTGGATATATTATAGCAAATCAAATGACACAGTATATAAAAACAAGTTACTTTGCCTCTAAAAATATAAAAGTACCAATTTATAAAAAGAATGCTCTTTATGGTAAAGAAGATGAAACAAAAACTTATAAAGTTAAGCTTGCTGCACCAAATACCTTTGATTTATTTAGTGTGAAAGGAGCAAGTACTGGAATTGTTGAATATTGGTATATCAATTCTTCCAGAAATAAAGGACAAAAGTATATCGCAGGAAGTAATGGAACAGTATATGAAGGAGATACATCAGAATACAATAATGCTTCTGTCAAGGTAAGTGCTTATTTTGACAAGAATGTAAAAATTAAAGAAGGAAATGGAAGTTATACTAATCCATATAAATTAACGAAGTAGGTCATTATGAAAAATAAGAAAAAAATAAAACAAATTTTTCTTTCTCTTCTTTTCCTTTCTATTCTACTTCTTGCATCTTTATTGCTCATTTCTTATTTTTATCCAGCTTATAAAATAGATTCACGAGTAGAAAAAATAGAAAAACTTGATCAAGAGAAGGAAGAGGAAATTATAGGGTGGTTAAAAGTAGAAGGAACAACAATTGATGTACCAATTGTTTATGCTAAGGATGATTCATCAATTGCGAATATAGATTATGATTATGCTTGGTCAATCAATAATACAAAAACATTAAGTAATAGGGCAATCTTTCTATCTCATAATATTTTAAATGTTTCTCATAAACCTTTAATTTATAATCAAGAATTCACAGGGTTTGAACCATTACCAGCATTTTTGTATTATGATTTTGCTAAAGAAAATCAATTTATTCAGTATACAGTCAATGGAAAAGACTATATATATAGAATATTTTCGGTATCAATTATAAAAGAAGTACCAACTTCTTATAAAGATGATTCTTATACCCAAAAAGACTTAAAAAAATATATCAGTGCAAGCCAAGAAAATAGTTATTATTCATATGATGTTGATGTTAATGAAGATGATGCGATTTTATCCCTTGTTACATGTACTAGATTTTATGGACCTACAATTGAGTATATTATTAGAATAGATGCAAGAAAATTAAGAAATTTAGAAAGAGTAAAACCGGTAAAAATAAAGAAGAAAAAATCTTATACAAAGATTAAGAATTTGTTGGAGGAGTGAGCTTGTTATGAAGAAAAAAAAGCTTAAATTAGTAGGACTGTTTGTACTAGTAATTTTGGTATGTATAATAGGAATTCCACTATGCTTTTTAAATAAGGATAGTAAGGAAAAAATTCGAGTTGGAAAAAAAGAAGTGGAAGATGAAGCAAAAATTACATATATTTGTGACGAAGCATTTATAAAATCAGCTTATGGGTTTGATGTGGATGCCATAGAAGCTGTTTTAGATGCTCAAGATTCTTTAGGAGATAACTTAAGCATTACAGTTACTGGAATTCCTTCAACTGTTTCATTTTATATTATGACAGAAGATGCAGAAATTAATGCAAATGGTGATTTAGCTCTTGGCGAAATTAACTTTGGAGGACCTTTACAAGGTACAATTACTGCTCCTGCTACAACTGGAACTTATACTGGTACTATATCTAGGAATTCAATTTTATATAAAACGGTAGATAAAAAGGTAGTAGAAACTGGTTTTGAAGAACAAGACCTTATGGTTGGTTTTGTTCTTAATGAAGCAAAATCACAAAAAATTGATGATACAACTTATTATTCATGTGCAGCAGGTAAGGGTGCTGGTGTCACTACAGTTGATGCAATTCTTACAGATACATCTACAGGAAATCAATACTATAATAGTGATTTATGTAGTAGTAGTATCAGCGCATATCCAGATTTTGCTAATGCAATTCCATATTGTAGTGTAGCAGTTGATTTTACAGCAGCAGAAGTAAACAGTTATATGTCGAGGCTAGAACGTATCAATAATATTTATCAAAAAGCCAAACAACCTCCTTTAGAATTTACTAATTTAGAAGATGAAGGATATACTAAAGTTGATGACCCGAATGTTAAACAAACATTATCTTGTCCAGCATTTGAAGGCAATTGGCTATTTGTAGATGACAATGATAATGACGATAGCGATTATGAAGATAACCTTTATGCTAAACAGGATAAGTTTTATTCAGAAAAGGTAACATATTCTAATAACTATTGTAAGACAGTTTGTCAAGAAGCAGTTACAGTAAGTTATCAAGCACCAGTAGCAACGCAAGCAGGAATTTGTTTCTCTTATAAAGTGGATATTCAGTCTACTGTTCAATGTAAAGCAGAAGTAGATTTTAGTAAAAAACCAGAACTTTCTCAATATTCTAAGTGTAATGCTCAATCAGTTTGTACGCACTGGGGTGGTGCTAAAGGAATGCGAGGAGGTCCTAATGATGACTTTGATGCTTGTGTTGTAGCTTGTGATGGTGGTGAGTATACTCAAGAATGTATAGATAGCTGTGATAGTGAGGTTTATGGAGATGAAGATAGCGAGGAACTATTGGAAACAGCCTTAGATGAAGACTATTTCCAAGAAAGTCCTGTTATGTTTACTGCAAATACAAGTATTTATACTCCTCATGTAATGCAACTTGCACAAGCCAAAACAAATGAAATTCCAGTAGATGGTGTAAAGTGTAATAGAACATTCCAAGGTCCAAGACCAATTTATTTAACTGATAGTGGAAGTAAATATACAGCAGAGCAAATTTATAGATTCCGTCAAAAGAATCCAGGTGGATACTATGCTCAGGCTGGAAATGGCTCATGGTATTGGCAACCTGCAGGCTATTGTCCAAGTTCAGTAGGATATATTTATTATTCGACATTATATCAGACGAAAAGAACTATGAAGAGATTTAGAGTTGTATATAATTCTACCAAAGCAGATGGTACTATAGACCGTTCTAATTGGCATGGTGGAGGACGTCCTATGGAAAATAAAGATGGTTTCCAAGTAGTTCGTATTAGAAATACTTATAGTAGTGATTTAAATGCTGAACTTACACCTGATAATGTTTATTATGATTGTCATTCTACTTGTAAATGGAAACCAAAGAGTATGACGGGTTGTAATGGACCAAATGCTATCTTAACAAAATATGATGAAATGCATGATTATATGGATGCTTTGGATGTTTGGGCAAATGAGCTTGAGAAATGTTTAAGTCAAGCACAATGTGATACAAAAGAGACAAAGACAACAACTTTTACAATTACAGTAGATAAAGATAATCCAAGTAGTCCAAATTATCAAGTCTATAATGCTACATTGAATAAAGATGGAGGAGTTGTTTCGGGAAGTGAGCCTATTGTTGAACATAGTGGTGGCGTATGCTATAACAATCTTAAAGAGCAAGATGATTGGGGTACAGAATTAAAATATCATAATGTTGTTAGTTTTCCACAACGTTGGTTATCTGTTAAGAATGGATTAACAATAACAAATATGCAAAACAAAAATGAAAAATATTATAAATATTTAGGAAATACATTCTGTCCAAAATTAAAAACAGATTACGTGAATGTAAAATGGTATAACTGGAATGTTGACGAGTACTCTAGATATTTATCTGAAGAAGAACAAAATAATTTCTTTAAAGAAGAACCTCGTAAAGATAACATCAATGTTCATATAGGAAGTTCAGCAGGAAATTATTGGGGATTATTAGGATGGAACATTGATATCAATTGTTTCTATGCCGTAGGTTGCCCTGAAGGAGACTGTCCAATTCCAGGTGATGATCCAGAAGACCCACCCGATGATACTGATTGTCCAGAACCACCATGTCCTCCACCGACTACAAAAGAAGATCCAATGCCAACTTTTGAATTTCGAACTATTGCTTTAAATGAGATGTTCCCAAATCGAGCGGCTCACTTTAACTGGACAAGATCTGCAACGAATTTAGATAATTCGAGTTATCCAATTCAACCAGAACAATTGATTAGTAGTATTCAAAATAAAGGCTCATTTAATGATACAACAGATTTGGATTATGAATTTGATTTGAAGGCAGATACAATCAAAGCAATTAAAAGTGATAATCAAAGAATAAATGGTAATTATACCGATTATGAAATAAGTAGCAGTATTTCAAGTATTCCAGGAGTAACAGTATATAAAAGCGCATTTCTAGATAGTCTTGGTAGCTCAGTAGTTAAAAGACGTGGAGTATTAGGATGCAATAATCAAAATGGAAGTACTTGTTCTTCATAGTAATATGTATCAAAGTAGTATGTTTAAAAGCATACTGCTTTTTGTATTAAATGATATAGAATATTTCATTTCGCGGAAATTAAAAAAATTGCTTTTTGCGAAATGAAAAAATTTATATTCAAGTATCAGATAATATTGGAAATTAGACATTCCAACGTAAAGTAGCTTCTTTACTATAACAGTTGAATTAGGTAAAGGCTTTGGCTATGTTGGAAATCAAGTTAGATTAAATCAGCTAGATAAATTATTAACGGATATTAAGTTTTCTTTGTTACTGTCAAATGTTCCTTCTGAACTGTATAGCTTATTAGGAAAATACTAGGAAAATTTTGAGTTAGTATAGACACTATTGTTAAATTGTAACGTATAAAATGTATAAGTGGTTATGGTGTATGGAAATTCATATACTAATAATGCCTTATGACAATAAAAAGCTAGTGATTCCAACTATAAGAGGAACTGAAAAAAGCGGTGATTCCGACCATAACAGTGAACTTAAAAAAGAACTAGAGCATCACATCAAGGTTCTTCCGAAAGTTTCCGGAAAAAGTAGAAAGTGGATAGAAATATCTGCTTTTTATTTTATTGAAAGAGAATCGA
>CANQWT010000025.1 GCA_947627635.1 uncultured Bacilli bacterium | reverse complement strand
ATTTTACGGTAACTTAATAAAATAAAGATAACTTCCTTTATCACCGGTAAGTTATCTCTGTAGTTAACGTTTTCAAAAAAACTCGTAAAAAATTTCTACAACATATGTAAAAACCTTTTGAGAACTGTATAAAATTATAATAGGAACACCTATTTTGTTGGGCGCTACCTCTTTTCTCTTGTAGACTGGAGGTGATGAGATAATGAAGAAAGATTTTTTAATTTTTACTTTACTTGTCTTTATCTTTTTGCTTATCCTTTTGCAACTTGTAAAATGATACAAAAAAACGCCTAACTCACATTGGGTGCTCCTATATTTATTATATGCGAACTTTTTGATTTTTACAAACAAAACATAAAAAGAATGGTTTTTCCCACTCTTTTATTTTTGTAGCATATTTAAAAGGTTGATTTTAAACATATCTTTTTCAGGATTTGATTTAGATATCATGACACCTTTATAAGTAGATAACTCTGCACGGTGACCCTCATCTAAAATTCCTTCTGGTGTGATATTCGTAAGTAAGATTACATTCTTATCTAAATAAACTGTATAATGAAGACGAATTTCTCCATGAACCTTAGCAAATAATGCATCTGTTGGAAGCTTTAATTCATAAGATTCTGTATGATTTTTTTTATCTTCTCCTACTTTTTCACCTAAGAAAGTTCCCTTTCTAATAGCTGGATAAAACTCAAATGATAATTTTTTGTAAGCCAACATATTATATTTACGAACTGACCTTTCTTTCTTACGAAAATCATTCTCATCTAAATATTCAAAAATATAACTCTTTTCCATTTTTATAACCCCCTATTTGTATAGAACCCCTATCATTTGAAGCTGGCTATATTATAGCACAAACTACTTTATTTGTCAAAGATTTCTTGTATTTTGTATTTTTTTGTCTAAAATAGAGTAAAGATATGTCTTAACAGGAAGTCCTGTTCTCTTTTCTATCACACTTTTATAACCTAATAATTGCTTTTTATAAGCATCATCTTGAGTATTTTTCAGTTTATAATCAACAATAATTGCTTTATCTTTTTCAAGGATTAACAAATCAATAATACCATGATACATTGTATGACTAATCTCTTCTAAAAATTCATATTCCCGATAAATTTTTGAATGTTTATGTTCCTTTAAAAAGTCACTTTCAACAAAAGCTTTTACACTTTCTTTGATATCATTTTCTACATCTAGACTATCATAATCAGGATGTTCAAAATCAATTCGTTCCAAAATACTATGTATTTTAAGACCTAGTTCTATATTTTCTTCTTCCTCTAATGTCAAAGGCTCTACCATTGTCTTAGAAAATCTCTCTTTTTCTTCTGCTTTCATTGGTTCTTCTTCTACAAAAATAATCGGCTCATCCTCTTCTAAATCAATATCAGATAAAGAAAGAGGCTTTAAATAATCTTTGGATAAATTTGGAATTTCAGAAACTTCCTTTTCCTTATCTTTCCAGTAGAATGAAAGAAGAGAAAACATTTTATAAAATGATAAAGCTTGCCTTCTATCATCATCACTTAAGTTTGCTTTCACACAAGCATCTTCGTCAAGCTTCGGACAAACTACAATCATTTTTTCTCTTGCCCTTGTTAAAGCAACATAAAAAAGTCTGATTTTTTCACTAATTTCTTCTTCCTCTACTTTAGCCTTTAAAAGAACCGAACAAATTGTTTTTGTCTCTTCTTCCTTAGACATAGAAGGTAAAATAATACCATATTCCCTATTAAATTTCACTTTTTCCTTTAATTCTTGCATATTATAAGAATGATTAAAATCTGCGAAATAACAAATTGGGAATTCTAATCCTTTAGACTTATGAATGGTCATTAAGGAAACTGCATTTTCTCCTTCTTCTTCATAAGAAATACCAATATCTAAACCTGTTTCAATGATGTTTTCTAATAAGTTTAAGAAATCATCGTTTGTTTTGCCAATTTTTTCAAGAGAAGTAGCTAAATGATAAAAATATTCCATCCTCTTTCGATAAGAAGAAACCTTTCCTCGTCTAATCAGTCTTTCTTCATAATGGGTCACATTTAAAAGCTCTAACAATAACACACTAGGAGTAGTTGTATCATACAAAGTGCTTAACCATTGGAAATCTTGAAAGAGCTGTGTTTCATAAAAAGTATTTGTAAGAAGTGTTTTATAAATAGTACTATCATTCATTTCATAAAGAAAGCTTCTAGCTAAAGAAACATAGGCATGACGAAACGTAGTAGAATAATTTTTTTCATGAATACTCTTTGCAAGTAGCAACATATTTTTTAAAAGTACTAAATCTATTTCATTAGTAATCTTCTCATCTTTTAAAATACGAAGAGGAATTCCAAGATATTCAAAAATACGTTTATATATATCAAAATATTTACTTCTATCCAAAAGTATTGCAAAATCGGCATAACTAATAGGTCTTAATGTTTGTGTATCTTTATCAAACACTTGATAATTTTCTTTTATTTTTTGCTGGATATCACTTGCGATTAAAAAGATTTCTTTTTCATATTCTTTATAGTTATCATCATCTTGCATCTTATAAGTTAAAACTTCCAAAGAATAGTCTTTTTCTTCTTTTTCCTTTAAATAGGAAACATTACCAAAAACCATCGCATGGCCATCCTGATACGTTACTCCCCCAAAAGTGTCATTCATAAGATTAGAAAATAAAAGGTTAATATCGGATAAAACTTCTTCTCGAGAACGGAAGTTTTTGGATAAATCAATAGCAACTCCATCTTGTCCTTGTTTATATTGCTCATATTTTTCTTTAAAAATCTTAGGATTAGCATGACGAAAGCGATAAATAGACTGTTTCATATCTCCAACCATATAAATATTATGATTAGATATATAAGATAAGAATGCTTCTTGTAAATCATTGGTATCTTGATACTCATCCACCATAATTTCATCAAAGGAATTTTTAAGTTCTTCTTGAATTTCAGGATAAGTTGACACCGCTTTGATGGCAAGACGAGCAATATCCATAAAGGTAAATAGATTTTCCTCTTGCTTATACTTACTATATCGTTCATCTAAAGTTTTTGTAAGTTTTAATAAAGTAAGTGTATTTTGTTTAGTGGAAAGCAACTCTTTCTGTATCTCTTCATCATCTTCATAATGAAAATATTCTTTAAACTTTTTAAGAGTTTCACTCAACTTTTTCTTGATAGCTTTGGCATCCATCTCACTATTTTTAGGAAGTGATGGAAGTCGAAATTCTAAGTGGTTTTTCATTTCATCATAGGTCGTTGCATCCAATAAAGGTGTTACCACAAGTAATAACTTTTCTTGGAATTTTCCTTCTGTAACAGCACACAGCTCCATCACTAATTCATGTAATCTCTCTTTTTCCTTAAGAATGAGGTTGAAATATTCTTCTTCTAATTTTTTTAAGTAAGAAGTATTATAATAAACTTCTTCGTAAGTTTGATAACATTCGTTCTTATCAAGTAACTGATTAAAAGCATCTTCTAAAGATAGAATATACTGTTTTAAAATCTTATCGTCTTTTAGGGCAAAAGAAGATAAAAGTTCTATGAACATAGGGTCTTCTTTCTCATACTGTTCTTCAAAGATTTCTTCTAAAATTCTTTCTTTTTCAAGTTCTAGAATTGCTTCTTCTGTAATTGCTATTTCTTTGGAAAGTCCCAACTCCACATGATATTTTTGAACGACCGATAAGGCAAAAGAATCAAAAGTTGTAATATAGCTGTTGTCTAAGTCTTGTAAGGCTTCTTGAAGTTGGTCTTTAACAAGAGCTTTTCGAATTCGCTCTTTCATCTCTCCTGCTGCTGCTTTGGTAAAAGTTAGAATTAGTAATCGACTAATCGATGTTCCTTCTTTAATTTTACGTAATACTCGCTCAGTTAAAACGGCTGTTTTTCCACTTCCTGCTCCTGCACTGACTAAAATATTCGTATGCTCTAAGTCAATGGCTAGTTGTTGTTCTTTTGTAAATTTTGTCATTCTACCACCCCTTCTATCTCTTCTGTTGCTTCTTTATCCTGAATTTCAATAAAATCTCGTTCATCATGATAACAAATATCAGAAAAAGGACAGTACATACAACTGATATTTTTTCCTTTTAAACGCTTCGGGTTAATTGTAAAATCGCCACTTAAAATCTCTCGTTTCATTTGTAATACTTTTTTCCAAGTTTTCTCCTTTATTTCTTGGCTTTCTGTAGAAGATAAGACTTTACTATTTTTAGAAAAGCCATTGGAAGTCATCTTCAAGCTTTTAATCACTTCACTATTTTCATAGGTTTCATCAAAGATACTTAAAGCTTCTTCGTCATCTATTGCATAGCCTCGAAGACGTAAGGAAGCAAGTTTTTCTTTTTGGTTCTTACTAGGAAGTAGTAGTTGTTGATAGAAAAAACCGGTGAAAGAAGGTTTCGAAAAGAGATTTCCTTTTTCAACTAAAACTTGATAGAGTGGAAGCTGTAAGAAAAGTCCATCATCAATATGAGTTAAATCCAAAGTAACACTACCCGTTTTATAGTCATAAATCACATAATGAATTTTCCCATATAGTTCACAAAAAGCAATTTTATCGATAAAACCTTTTAAAAAGACATTGTCTCCTAAAGGTACTTCTAGCTTTTGTTCAAATAATCTTGCTTGATAGGCACTTTTACTATCTTGTTCTTCGATAACAGGAATGATAAATTGGAGCTCTTTCTTCAAGCGTTTTAGTAATACTTTTTCTTTTTGAGATAAGGTAAAGTTTGAAATTGCTTTGTCCCATTCTTCATCAAAGTCAAAGGAAGCATCATATATATGCATTAAAACTTGATGATAAATATTTCCAAGTACTGTTGCAAAAACTTCTTTTTGTTCTTCCACTTTTAAAATATACTTGGCATAGTAACGAAACTTACAGAGTGCATAATCGTTTAAGCTAGAATAAGATAAATAATAAGGTTGTTCTTGTGAAAGATAGAATGGAACTTTTTGATATTGGTGCTGGTAAGTTCGATAAACTTTTTTAGAAAATGAAAGAGAAAGTTGATTTAAATCTTTATGTTTTACTCCATACATAAAATATTGGTCTAACATTTCTCCAAGACGAATTAAGCTATAGGACTTACTGTACTGATAAGACTGTTCATCTTCTTCTACTACTTCTAAGCCATACTCTTGAATTAAAAAAGAAGGATACAATGTATTAGAAAGTGTTTTATCACAATATGAAACTGTTAAATTGGATAGGCTTTTCAAAATGGATAAGGTTACTTCTTTATAATTTTTGTTTTTCTCTTTGGTTGTTAAAAGAGCTAACTCTTCAATATCTTTGTCACTTAAATAATTTTCATCTTTCAAAACTTGGGGAATTTGGTTCTGATTAAATCCAATGACAAAAGAATAAATATCTTCTTCCTCAAAAAGATGATAAAAATCAACAACTCTTACTGCATCCTCATAGAAAGGTAAATCTATGGTTGTATTTTTTAAAGCTTCTTTGAGTAAATATGAATATACTGGACTATCTTGAGGGATTTTTAATAGTTGATTTTCAATTGTTGCAAGTTTCGTAGCAATACTGATATCCATCATTTCAATGGCATTTTTATTTTGATAATAACTTTTTCCTAAAACAGTAGCATATAAATTTGGATGAATAAGACCCATGATAGGAATGTTTAACTTACTAAAAATCTGCTGGATTAAGTAAACATCATCTTCTAATACGCCTGATAAAACCATATTTTGATAAGGTATTCCTTTTTGATGCAATGATTTCATTTGGCTTCCGACAAAAAAGATTTCTTCTTCTTTCGTGGAAAAGTGATGGACATGAGGATATGTAAACTGTTCTTTTAAAGATAATACTTTTGCTTTACATTTTTTGAGCATTTCTTCTTCAAAGGGTTCTAAAACAGGATAGCCAAAACAATAGATTTCAAAGTTTTTTAAATATTCTAAGAAGGTTTTATCTTGAATAACAAAATTATTTTTCTCTAGTAATTGATATAGAGAAGCTAAGTCTTTTAGTTTTTTATTTTTATATTTCTTAGTTATAGGAATAGAAGATAACAATTTTATTTTTTCTTGTAAAACTGAAAAGTTTTCACTTGATTTAGAGGATAGAAAAGAAAGAGATTCATTTTCTTGAATTTCAAAGAAATAATGCTTTTTGAATTCTTCTAGTGAAAGAAAAGAAATACGATAAATTTCTTTTTGTTTTGATAGTTCTTTTAAGATTTGTTCTTTGATATCATTAGGTACTACAAATAAAACATTATCTTTGAAATAATTCTTGAACATACTTTTCACCTTCTATTACCATTATACAAAAAAGAAACATATTTGAATAGAGTTCTGTTTTAAATGAACATAGAAAAAAGACACCATAGGTGTACAAAAAAGGAAATTTATTCCTTACTATCCCTTTTTATGTTTCATTAAGAATAGACTTTACAAATTAAACTTTTACTTGTAATCAGATACTGGCGGAACGAAATATTCACACTCACGCTTCCTGCTTCGTTTGCCCTGTTGAATGCGAAAACACCTGTGTTAGCACCATTGGGAGGATAGCCACCACGGATCAACCATGGCCTCTCCGCATACACCATATTGGACCAATCACCGTTTGTCGTCTATTCCCATTTAGTGTATCATAAGACTTTAAAAAAGGTGAAATTTGTCAAAATTATAATTTTTTTTACAATATATGCAAAATCTTTTAAAAAATGTATAAGATTATATTAGGAGCTACTCATAAGTTAGAGGTTGTCTCTCCTAAAATAAAATAATCATAACTTTTTAAAAATTGCATACAATAGAGTTGAGAAAGTCAAAAAATATTTGATTTTCTAATAAAAATGTAGTAAAGTAATACTACAAGTTGTAATTGGTTGCGTTGTGAAGAGTTTATCTCGAGGAACATATTAGTCAACCAAATTTATGACATCATGAATAGCGTTGTGAAGAGCTTGTCTTGAGGAACATATTAGTCTATTCGCTGTTAGGAGAACTCTATTATATAGGGTTCTCTTTTATTATTTGGAGGTAATGAATATGAAAAATGGAGAAATTTATCATATAGATTTTGGTGGAAATAAAGGTTCTGAAATAAATAACATACATTTAGGAATTGTTTTTACTATTCCTAAAGTAAAAAATATGGTGTTTTGTATACCTCTCACTAGTCCAAAGCAAAAACATTTCAACAATATTTTATCCTTTGATAATCGCAATCATAATGAATTAAAATATCAAAATCTAGTATATATTGATATGACTGATTCCATTGCTTTATTAGATCAAATAAAATGCATATCAACTCAAAGACTAATAAATTCATACAATAATATTGTTTTAGATTCAAAAAATATGAATTTAATAATTACTAAAGTTAATAAGTTTATTTCGAATATAATGAAAAATAAAAAGTAAGATTTTGGAAGAACCTACTCATCTTACTTTCTTCTTTTCTTATAAATAGACTTTACAAATTAAATCTTTCACTTGTAATCTTACTTTGGCGGAACGAAATGTTGTTGCTCAAACTTCCTGCTTCGTCTGCCCTGTGGAATGAGAAAACTCCTGCGTTTGCTTCATTCCAATGGGTACCACCACGGATAAACCATGGCTTCTCCGCATACACCATGTTGGCATAATCACCGTTTATCGTCTATTCTTTTTTAGTATATCATAAGTTTTGTTTGAAAATAAAGTTTGTCAAAGTTGTAAGTGTTTTTGAAAATTCAACAAAAAATATGGCATTAAAACCATATTTTACATTTCATCATATAAGGCATCGAAATCCATATTCATACTTTTATCCATCATTTTCATTGCTTTATTTTTCATTTTTTGAAAAGCATCTGGATTTTTCTTAAAATACATCATCGCAGCAACTCCTGCAACTGCCATTCCCATTAACATTGTTTTGGCTTTCATATTCCCACCTCCGTTTAATTTCTTACATTTCTAGTGTGGTCATATCTTTCTAATTTATTCCATTTTTCAAAAAATCTTCTAAAGTTGTTTTTCTTTCAACTTGACTTGTATTTTGTATAGCTTTTTGAATTGCTTGCTTTTCACCAATTAACACAAGCGTCTTTTTCGCACGTGTTACTCCTGTATAGAAAAGCTTACGATAGAGCATATTTCGATATAAGCCAACAACAGGAAGTACAACAACATCAAATTCACTTCCCTGTGACTTATGTACAGAAATTGCCCAAGCACTCTTAAACTTTTGAAAAGAAGCAGGTGTATAACGGACTAAGTTCCCATCAAAATTGATATAAATTTCTTTTTTCTTTCCATTTTTAATTTGTTTAATAAAACCAATATCACCATTATAAACATTTTCATCCGGCATATTCAGAAGTTGTATTACTTTATCACCTTCACGATAAAGCGTATCACCTATCATAATTTCCTTTTTCGTAACAGACTTTGGATTAAAGATTTCTTGTAAAGCTTTATTGATAGCATCAATACCACATGGTGATTTATAAATAGGCGCTAAAACCTGAAAAGAATCTTCCTTTTTGAAATCACGAGCAAAATCACAGATTTCATTTAAAATATTTTCGCTGCTTTGTAAATCAAAAAGTAAGTCATTTCCTCTATTTAAATCTCCTTCTAAAAATTTTCCTTCACGAATACCATGAGCAAAAGAAATAATATTAGAATCTTCTCCTTGACGATAAAGAGCATGCAATGAAACAGTTTCAATTTCTCCTGATGCAATAATATCTCTTAATAAATTTCCAGGGCCTACACTTGGTAGTTGGTCACTATCACCTACAAAAATAACCTTGCAAGAAGCACTTAATCCACGAAGAAGAGATGCCATTAAAGAAGTATCTATCATACTTGATTCATCAACAATGACAAACTCAGCATCACTTTTATTATATTCATTGATAGAAAAAGTATCCGTCTCCTTATTCCATTTTAAAAATCTATGAATTGTAGAAGCATTCACAATTGCTTTCTCACTCATTCGTTTCGCAGCTCTTCCAGTAGGCGCTAAAAGAACAAGTCTTCGATTTAATTCAATATAATCATAACGAAATAACATCTTGTAAAGTTTTTCAATTGCTTCAATAATTGTCGTTTTTCCAGTACCTGGACCTCCAGTAATCACTAAAACAGAAGAGTTAATCGCCTTTTTTATTGCCTCTTTTTGTTCTTCATTATAAGTTATTTGACTTTCTTTTTGAATATCTTCTAAAATTGTATCTACCTCATAATTACTTTTAGTACGATGAGCAAGCATTCGAAGACGTGAAGCAATATAGGCTTCATCTTCATAAAGATTTGTTAAATAATAGCGATTTTCTTTTACAGTTAATTCTAAATCTTCTTCAAGCGAAGTAATCGCATCTTTTAGTAGTGAAGTGCTTACTTCTTCCTCTAACACCTTCGATAAATAATAATGAATTTCTTCAAGACTACTATAAGTATTACCTGTTTGGAAAGTAAGTTCTTGTAAAACATAAATAATTGCTGCCTTTACTCTTCTTAAATCCAGTTTTTCCATTCCTTCTTTTCTAGCAATATAGTCAATTTTTTTAAAAGACATTTCTTTTAAATTATAAAAGAATTGATATAAGTCTTCCTCAACAATTGGTAGAGTTTTCTGCTTGTATTTTGTATAAATAAAAGTTGCATCTTTTGTTGAAAACCCAAGGTCAGAAAGCTTTAAAATCACTTCGTAACTTTCTTCATAACGAAGAAGTGTATTATGTAAATCATTGGCAAGCTTTTCACTTACTCCATCGATTAGTATCAAATCACTTGGTTGATTTAAAATAATGGATAACGTATCTTTTCCAAGTACTTTGACAATTGCTTCTGCCTTCTTTTTTCCAACTCCTTTAAAAATATCACTACATAAAAATTCAACAATTGCATCTTTTTCTTCAGGTAGAGCTTTCTCAAATTCTGAAACATCCAATTGTTCTCCATATTTAGGATGGACACTTATCTTTCCTTTTAAGATATAAGTATCTATTTCATTAAGTTCTGGAAAATAACCCGTAAAAGTAATTGTTTTACCTACAAAACGACTAAAATCTTCACTTGCTTCTTGCACTTTTAAAAGAGCAATTGTATATCCTTGCTCACTTTGAAAAATCGTTCTTCGGTAATTTCCTTTTACGTAACTTTCCATATTATCCCTCACTTACTTTGCATTGATTTTTTATTGTTCCAATTAAGGTATGATTATCTTTTAATTGTTCTAATTTTACGGTGTGAATTTGATGAAGTTCTACTTTTTCAGCTACTTCTACTCTCATATAGTTTGATGTATGCCCTATAGATACTCCATCTTTATATGTTTCAAATAAAACATCCATATCTTGTCCTATAAATCTGTTTAAATATTCCTGTTCTAAAGTATCACTTAAAGCAAGAAGTCTTCTCACTCTCATTTTTTTCGTGTGTTCGTCAAGATGCCCTTCTAGTTTTTCCGCAGCAGTTCCCTTTCTTAATGAAAAAGGAAAGACATGAACTTTCATAAAGCCAAAACGTTTGACTGTTTCTAGTGTTGTTTCAAAATCTTCTATAGTCTCATTCGGAAAACCAACAATAACGTCTGTTGTAATCGCAATGTTAGGACGTATAGCTCTAATTTCCTTCAATTTATTTTCAAAATAAGCCAAATCATACTTTCTTCCCATTTGTTTTAAAGTCTTATCACAACCTGCTTGAAGTGGAATATGTAAATGGTCCACAATAATAGGATTTTCCTTTAAAACTTTTAAGAAATCATCATTTAATTCTGTAATTTCAATGGATGAAATTCGAAGACGCACTAAACCCTTGATTTTACAAATTGCTTCTAAAAGTTCCGCAAAACTATGGGAAATATCTACTCCATAATGACCTGTGTGAATTCCTGTTAAGACAACTTCTTGATAACCTTTTGCCACTAACTCTTGAATTTCCAAAAGTACGGTATTAAAATCTTTACTTCTACATTTTCCTCGAACATAAGGGATGATACAGTAAGTACAAAAATTCTCACAACCATCTTGGATTTTTACAAAAGCTCTTGTTCTTCCCTCAAAAGAAGTTAAAAACATATCTTCAAAGAAAGTTTTTTCTTTTTGAATTGGCAAAATTTGTTTTTCTTTCGTTTTTTGATATTCCTCTAATAGCTCAAGTACTTTACTTTTAGAAGTATTTCCTACTCGAATATCAATGCCCTCCAAATAAGTAGGATTTGCTTCAGCAAAACAACCCATGACAATTATAATTGCCTCTGGATTTAATTTCCTACAGTAACGTATCATCTTCCTACTTTTTTTATCACTTTCATTGGTAACCGTACAAGTATTGATAACATAAACATCACAAGATGTATGATAATCTTTTATCTCATACCCCTCTTTTTTAAATTGTTCTTCTAAATAGGCACTTTCATAGGCATTTACTTTACAGCCCAACGTACAAAAACCAACTGTTTTTTTCATCTACATCACTCCAACCATCTATCAACTAACTTACCATACAAACGTTTTATGTGTCAATATATTTTTAATAAATTTTCAAAAAGAAAAATAGGAGCCTTTCCTATTTTCTAAAAGTATCTATAAATCTTCTTAGATAACTCTTACTTTTTGGTTTTTCTTCTTCTTTGCTCTTCTCTACTGGAGTAGGCATATAAAGAAGCATTCCTCTTTGATTTGTTGGAACTAAAACAAAATTTTCCTTGAGTGTTTGATTATTCGCAACAACCTTACATTTTGTAACAAAAGCCCATGGTATATTATGTTCTGTCATATAAGAATCTACACCCATTTTTTTAAAACAGAATAGTGACGGAATTTCTTTAGACATTAAAAACTCATAGGATGCTTTTTCATTTTCAAAATGTAAGAGCTTTTTCATATTCTCATCATGAAGTGGATATGGAAGTCCTTTAATTTGTTCTCTTTCTAAGTGTAGGTCCTCTAACATTTGATAAGGATAACTTTCTACAGGATATATTCCATATGGAACTAAATCTTGACTAGGCATTGCTAAGTAATCTACATAGTCAATAATATCTTTTCTATCCTTAAAATATGAAACTGCTTGTTCTCCATCAAGTTCTATAAATGATGATGCTTCTACTTCATCAAATGAATGAATATCAACTTCTGGTAAATGTTCTTCCCCAATACGTTTTAGATATAAAATATCTCTTTTTTGAATGTATACTTTCTGATTATTTTCTTGATTTACAATAATTTTCACACATATTCCCCCTTAGGTATTCCATATTATACATGAAAAGTCCTTATTTTTCAAGAAAAACTTCCGAAATCCCTTAAAAATCAAATAAAAAAGAAGGAAAGAAAATCTTGAGGTGTGATTTTAGAAAACAATATAATCAGTAATGCAACTAATAAAAATGGTCCAAACGGTATCATGTGGTCTTTATTTTTCAAAAGAAGTAATAATGATACAGGTAAAGCAATAAAACTTCCTAAGAATATTGTCAAAAGTCCTAAAATTGGGTCTAATAAAAGTCCAAAAATAAATAAAAGTTTTACATCTCCCCCACCTAGAGCATCTTTTTTAAAGATAGCTTTTCCAAGAACCATCAACCCATACATACAAAGGAATAAGAAAATTCCTGTTGCGACATGAACAAGAGCAAGTATAATTCCTTCACGGAAAATTTGAACTATAAAAATCAAAATTCCAAAAACAAGTAACACTTCATCAGGAATTACAAAATAGCTTAAGTCACTTACGATAATAATCATGGTCATAGAAATGACAAGAAGCATCAACAAAAAATCTAAGCTCAGTCCAAAACTATAGTAAGCTATCATAAATAAAAGACCTGAAGAAAACTCAATGACTGTTGAAAGTGGTGAGATTTTCTTCTTGCAATAACGACATTTTCCTTTTAAAAACAAAAAAGAAAAAAGAGGAATTAAATCTGTAGCTTTTAAGGGATGATTACATAAATCGCAATGGCTTCTTCCTCTCATAAAACTTTCTTTTTTCTCTAATCTTAATCCTACTACGGTATAGAAGGAACCAAATAATGCACCAAAAATAAAGCATAAAATCAAATAAAATATCTGCATGTGGTTCACCTTCTTTTACTATATGTTTTCGTAGAAACCGAACATTGGAACAATAACTGCCAATAATATTACACCAACTATTGCGGCCAAGAATAAAATCATGATAGGTTCAATTAAGCTCTTTAATTGTGTAATAATTGCTTTGTGTTGTACTTGATAGTGATTGGCAACTTTTTCCATCATTAGTCCTAATTGCCCTGTTGTCTCACCTGTAACAATCATTTCATACGCATCAATTGGAAAAGCCCACTCACCTTTAAATGATTCTGAAATTGATGAGCCTTTACTTAGATTGACCAGTGTTTTATTGATAATCGATTTATAAATTTCATTATTCGTTAAGTTTCCAAGGATTTCAATACTATCTGTAATGAAAACACCATGATTTAAAAGGGATGCAAAAGTCTTAGTAAAGTTATAAACTTCATTATAGATGATGATTTGACTGACTACAGGAATATGCATCAAAAGAGTTTGAATTGTTTTCCTAAATGGTTGAACATTCTTATAAGTTAAGGCAAAAACAACAATTACTAAAACAATGGTTAAAAGGACAAAGATAAAATTGTGTGTCATAAAATCACTCACACCCATAACCATTGTTGTAATCCATGGAAGTTCTGCATCTTGTTCTTCATACATGGATACAAATGCCGGAACAATTTTAATCATAATAAAGATTAAAACGACAAAAGCAATTAAAAGGACTACAATTGGATAAGTCATCGCACTAATCATTTGCTTACGAGTTTCTTCTTGAGAAGTATAAAAGTCTGCCATATCATCTAGTACGGTTGTTAAATCTCCTGTAAGTTCTGCAGTTTGAACCATGTTAATTAAAAGCTTAGGAAACTTATCACTTTGTTTTTCCATTGCTACAGATAAAGTCTCACCTTTTAAAAGTTCATAGACAAGCTTTTGATAAATTTTCCGCTGTGCTGGTTTTGTTGTTTGTTTTTCAAGAATACGAACAGAATCAACTAAAGGAATACCTGCTTTAATATAAGTTGACAATTGTGTCAGGGAAAAAGACAAATCTTTCGCTTTGAATTTACCACCTGTTGTAAGGTCAATATCTAATTTTTTACGTGGTTCTACTTTTTCTACTTTATAACCTTCATTAGTAAGAAATTCTTTGACTTCATTTTCACTATGAGCTTCAAATGTTCCTGTTGTTTTTTTGCCATTAGCTAATGTAATCGTATAACGATATGAGATTAAAGTAGGGTCTTTTTCTAAGTTTTTCTTTTCGGGACGTAATCCCTTTACTTCCGCAGGAACTTCATCCAAAATGTTTGGAACATCGTCTTTTTTCTTTGATTTATGTAAACTAAGTTTATCTAAAATTGCTAAAACACCAGAATAAGCATAACTTAAAATTTTCTTTGGAAGGAAGAAAAGAGCTTGAACAAAATGATAAATTAGTATAAATGGTTTAAAAACAAGTTCCATTTGTATCATCCCTTCCATATTCTTTACTAAAAATTATATCAAAAAATAGTTATTTACACAAGATGCTTCTTAGAAACATATAGTATATAAAGGTGATAAAATGTATAATCAGTATAATACTTTAGGAAATAGGTTTATTCCATATCAAAACCTAAATGGTAGAGCTTATCGAACAAGAAGAAACTTTAATGGATTTCAAAATTATCAGTTCAATTGGTCTAGTTTTTTAGACAATACTAGAAGAACTTTAGAAGTTATCAATCAAGTAATTCCATTAGTTTATCAAATAAGGCCTATTCTAAATAATGCGAAGACAATGTTTAAAATAGCAAGTGTAATCAGTGAAGAAAAACAAGAAGAATGCGATACAACAAGAATGTCTTCTAGTAAGCAACAATGTATCAATAATCAACCACAATTTTTTATATAAGTATTAGATGAGAAAAACACTCCGATAAGAAAGAGTGTTTTTAGTTTGAGTTTGGGGTTAGGACAACACGAAAGGAAATAACACTACTGATGCCACCAGCTTCACTTGCCGTACCGAATGCAAATACACCTGCGTTTTCATTATTATTATGTAGACCACCACGAAGCGACCAAGGTCTATCTGCATACACCATATTAGTATAGTCACCATACCACCATGCAACTTCACTTAAGGCATGGCCTTTACATGGACTTCCGTTACATGCTGTTTCTGTAGTTGTAGACGTGTATAAATCATAATATTTTTCAGAAGGCCAGTCTCGACCTTGGAAAGTACTGCCATCTTTAAGTTGTCCTGTATACCCTGAATTTAAATTGTTTGTATTTCCCGACATTTTATTGAGTACGCCCATTGTGTATTCCCAGGCTCCACCATTGATGTCATATATTCCTGTGATGTTCCCTGTTGTTGATGCACCTGCTCCGGCATAACCCTTTCCTTCTTTTCTATCTACTAAGTCGTCATAAGCAGAACCTTCTCCTATAGAACTTGAAGTTGTAGCTAGTCCTGAGGAACGACCGGTCTTATATCCATTGTAATTATTCATAAAAACCTCTTTGTTTTCTTCTGTATATAAAGAATTACCATACTTTCCATACTTACTTTGAGTAAGATAGGAGATTAGTGCCCATTCTGAACTTTTTATTGCATGACTATCATATGTACTTTGGTCAAAGTCATAGATATTTCCTTCTTTTGTTATTCCCATTGAAACTAGTTCTAAAGTTGATACTCGAATGCTTCTCCATGAAGTTATATTTGGTTTTATAGCTACTAGGTTATCTGTTTCTACGTCTCCTGGACTTGTTCCATCTACTGAACCTGTTTCAAACTTGCCGATCCATATTCCAGATAGGTTCTTTTCTCCAAAGGTAAATCCAGGTGGTGTGTACCAATTACTTACTTTATCACTTCCTCGATATTCCGCACTACCATCGTCTTTTGTAGAACTAGAGATAAACTTCACATCGATTTCTCCGGGTAATGCTTGACTAGGTTCGTCTTCTCTTCCTTCCTCTTTCTTTCCATAAGGTTGTTGTATGGTGTAACTGTATCTTGGTATCCATACCCACATTTGGAGT
>CANQWT010000024.1 GCA_947627635.1 uncultured Bacilli bacterium | reverse complement strand
TGTTCCACGTGAAACTTCCTTCCTAATTATTTCCCGGGAAATATTTTCTTCCTTTATTCCTTCCTCTGTTCCACGTGAAACTTCCTTCCTAATTATTTCCCGGGAAATATTTTCTTCCTTTATTTCTTCCTCTGTTCCACGTGAAACTTCCTTCCTAATTATTTCCCGGGAAATATTTTGATGCAAAAAAAGAAGTAGTTTTTATTCTACCTCTTCTGCTACTTGATTTGTTTCTATCGTTTCAGATATAGGTGTTTCATTTCCGTCTTGAGGTTCTTCTGTTTCCTTTTCGACTATAGCTACAGTTGCTACTCTTTGACTATCTTTCAAATGAATTAGTCTTACACCCTGTGTAGCACGCTTTAATGTTGAAATTTGTGATAGTGGCATTCTCATAATAATTCCATTATCTGTTACTATCATAATATCATAGTTATCTACTGTCTCTACTCGTTTTAAAGCTATCATATTACCATTTTTCTCAGTTAAGTTAAGAGCTTTAACACCCTTACTTCCTCTATGAGTTAAGCGATATTCGTCTATATCCGTCTTTTTACCATAACCCTTTTCAGTTACAATTAGAACTTCTTCGCCTTTGTGAATAACTTCAGCACCAACAACAGTAGCATCGTCTAAATCCATTCCCTTTACTCCTGAAGTACTTCTTCCCATAGAACGAGTTTCATTTTCTAAGAAACGAACCATACGACCATTACTTCCACCAATTATAATTTCGTCTTCACCTGTTGTCTTACGAACTGCGATAAGCTCGTCTTCATCCTTAATAATAATAGCAATTTTACCACTCTTGCGAATATTGTTAAATTCTTCAATAGGAGTTCGTTTAACCAAACCTTTTCTTGTGGAGAACATTAAATACTTATATACTTCTTCGTTTGCATTTAATTCAACCATAGAATTGATGGATTCATCTTTTTCAAGTGACAATAAGTTAACTATAGGTAAACCTTTTGACTGCCTTCCAAATTCTGGAATTTCATAACCTTTCAAACGATAAACCTTACCCTTATTTGAGAAGAATAATAAGTAATCATGTGTTTTCATAGATACAATTTGTTCCACAAAGTCTTCTTCATTCGTTGCCATACCTTTTATACCAACACCACCACGATTTTGAGCACGGTATGTATCAGCACGTAAACGTTTAATATATCCTTTATTTGTAAGGGTTACAATGATATCTTCTACTGGAATTAAAGATTCGTCTTCAATGTATTCAATAGCAGTCATATCAATATTTGTACGACGTTCATCAGCATATTTTGCTTTAATTTCCAATAGTTCAGTACGAATAACATTCAATACTTTGGCATCACTACTTAAAATATCCTTAAGTTCTGCGATTAACGTTAACAATTCATTTAATTCATTTTCAATTTTATCTCTTTCTAAGCCAGTCAAACGACGAAGTCTCATTTCCAAAATTGCATTCGCTTGCACTTCAGTTAAAGCAAATTGGTTCATTAAACCTGTTCTTGCTTCATCATCTGTTTTAGACCCACGAATAAGTTGAATTACAGCATCAATATGGTCTAAAGCAATTTTTAATCCTTCTAAAATATGAACACGTTTCTCAGCATTTTCAAGGTCAAATTTAGTACGCCTAATAATAATTTCTTTTTGGAAATCAATATATTTTGAAATGATATCCTTTAAACCTAAAGTTTTTGGAACACCTTGGTCTAGCATTAAAAATATAATTCCATATGTTGTTTGGAAAGCTGTATGCTTATAAAGTTGATTTAAAACAACTTGAGCATTTGCATCTTTCTTTAAAGTAATTGTAATCTTGATACCATCTTTTAAATCAGAATGATAATCAGCAATTCCATCAATAACTTTATTATGAACAAGTTCTGCGACTTTATTTTTTAACTCTAGTGTGTTAATGCCATAAGGTACTTCGTCTACAATAATATACTGTTTCCCATTTTTTTCTTCGATTTGAGCTTTACTACGAATAGTAATACTTCCCCTACCCGTTTCATAAGCCTTTCTAATACCACTATTTCCTAAAATTGTTGCTCCTGTTGGAAAATCAGGTCCTTTAATATATTTCATTAGTCCATCTAAATCAATGTCAGGATTATCGATATAAGCAACACAGCCATCAATAACTTCTCCTAAATTATGAGGTGGAATATTTGTTGCCATTCCAACAGCAATACCTGTTGTTCCATTGACTAAAATATTAGGAAAACGTGATGGTAAAACTTCAGGTTCTTTCGTAGTTTCATCAAAGTTTGGAATAAAATTAACTGTATTTTTATTGATATTTCTAAGTAATTCTAAGGAAATTTTAGAAAGTCTTGCTTCTGTATAACGCATTGCAGCAGCTCCATATCCTTCAATATTTCCAAAGTTTCCATGACCATCAATTAACATATAACGGTAAGAAAAGTCTTGTGCCATACGAACCATAGCTTCATAAATACTAGAATCTCCGTGTGGGTGATAATTACCCATAACTTCTCCTACTGTTTTTGCTGATTTCTTGTGAGGTTTATCAGGTGTATAGCCTGATTCGTACATTGAATATAAAATACGACGATGCACGGGTTTTAATCCATCACGTAAATCAGGAAGTGCACGTGCAACAATAACACTCATTGAATATTCCAAAAAGGAGTCTTTTACTTCTTTTACAATACTATTTCTTTCTAATCTATCCATGTTGTCCTCCTATACATCTAAGTTTTCTACGTAAGTAGCATTTGTTTCAATAAATTCTCGTCTTGGTTCTACTTCTTCACCCATTAGTTGAGAGAAAACATCATCTGCAGCAATAGCATCATCCACAGTAATCTGACGTAAGACGCGCTTGTTGATATCCATTGTTGTTTCATTTAATTCTTCAGCATCCATCTCTCCTAAACCTTTCATACGAGCAATTTCATATTTCGTATTAGGAGCAAGACTTGCCAAATACTCATCACGTTCTTGTTCATTTAAAACATATTTAATCGTTTTTCCATGTTTAATCACAAATAATGGTGGTTGTGCGGCATAAACATGTCCTGCTTCAACAATAGGTTTAAAGAAACGGTAGAACAATGTTAGTAATAATACTCGAATGTGAGAACCATCCACATCAGCATCGGTCATGATAATAATTTTATTGTATCGTAATTTTGAAAGGTCAAATTCATCACCTATTCCTGTTCCAAAAGCTGTGATAATTGTTCGAATTTCTTCGTTGGATAAGGCTCTATCAAGACGAGCTTTTTCAACATTTAAAATCTTTCCACGAAGTGGGAGAATTGCTTGAGTTACACTATCTCTTCCCTTTATTGCAGAACCACCTGCGGAATCTCCCTCGACTAAGAAAATCTCACTTTCTTCTGCATTTTTACTTTTACAGTCAGATAATTTTCCATAGAAGTTTGTAACATCAAGGTCTCCTTTACGACGTGTTAATTCCCTTGCCTTTTTAGCAGCAATTCGTGCTCGTGATGCTGTCATTGCTTTATCTACAATGACTTTTGCTTCATCAGGATGCTCCATTAAGAAACGTTCAAAAGCTTCCGCAAAAATGTGATTAGCAATTCCTCTTACTTCACTATTTCCAAGCTTCGTCTTTGTCTGTCCTTCAAATTGTGGATTAGGATGCTTAATAGAAACTATCATTGTAAGACCTTCTTTAACATCATCACCCATTAAAGAATTATCATTATTTTTAAGCATTCCACTCGCCTGAGCATATTTATTTAAAATACGAGTAAGAGCCATCTTCACACCGTCTTCATGAGTTCCACCTTCAGGTGTTGTAATATTGTTAACAAAAGAATAAATTCCAGCATTATAAGTTTCATTATATTGAAGAGCAACTTCCAACATAATATCATTTTCTTCCCCTGAAATATCAATAATAGTTGGGTGAATTGGATTTTTATTCTTATTTAATAGTTCTACATATTCACTAATTCCACCTTCATAATGGAAAGAATCTTTTTTATCTGCTTCCCTATCGTCATATAAAGAAATACGAAGTCCTCGATTTAAAAAAGCAAGTTCTCTTAAACGATTTCTTAAAATTTCATAATCAAATACTGTAGTTTCTTGAAAAATCTCGGGGTCGGGTAAAAATGTAACCGTTGTTCCAGTTCTATCTTCATCACAGTCATCAATAATATGTAGAGGCTCTTGAGCATGTCCACCATTTACAAACTTTTGATAATAAACATGTCCATCCTTATAAACTTTTACTTCTAGCCAAGTACTTAAGGCATTAACAACTGAAGCACCTACACCATGAAGTCCACCAGATACTTTGTATCCACCTCCACCAAATTTACCTCCAGCATGCAAAACTGTATAAACTGTTTCTACTGTACTTAAACCTGTCTTTGGGTGGATATCAACAGGAATACCTCGTCCATCATCTTTAACAGTAATCGTATTATCTTTTCCTATTGTAACTTCAATATGTTTACAATAACCTGCAAGAGCTTCATCAATAGCATTATCAACGATTTCCCATACTAAGTGATGCAAACCTCTTGAACTGGTAGTACCAATATACATACCAGGACGTTTTCTAACAGCTTCTAGTCCTTCCAATACTTGAATTGCTGAAGAATCATAATTTGTTTCTACTTTTTCATCCATTTATATCATCCTTTCTACTGTACCAGATATGACTTTAAAAATAGTTGCGTCTTTGAGTAAACTTTTTCTAATTCTTTTCACATCTGTTGTTGTTATAATACTTTGAATATCTTTCCCTATATATTTTAATATTTTATTTTGTCTTTTTTCATCAATTTCACTAAAAATATCATCTAAAAGTAATACTGGCTTTGTTCCTGTTTGTTCTTCAAAAATAGGAATACAAGATAGTTTATAAGCAAGTATTGCTGCTTTCTTTTGTCCTTCTGAACCAACGAGTTTAATATCTTTACCATCAAGTAAAAACGTGAAATCGTCTCGATGAGGTCCAAATAAAGTCATGCCATAATTTCGTTCTTTTTGATAGTTTTTTTGATACACTTTTCTCAAAGTTTCCCTCATTTTCTCTTCTTCAAACGAGGAAAATTCTACGTTTGGTTCATATTTTATTTGTAAGGAAAGATGACTATGAATATCTTTAAAAACACTTTCAATAATTTCATTGATTTTCAAAATATAGTTGTGTCTCATTTGATAAATCAAAATTGCTTTGTCAATGAGTTTTTCAGTTAAAATATCAAAATAACTTTTATCCCCTAAATGATTAGTATAAAGTATTTTTAAATATTCATTTCGTGTTTTTAGGAGTTTATTGTACTGGTTCGTATGAATTAAATAGGCTTTAGAAATTTGTGAAAGCTCCATATTTAATAAACTTCTACGAATATTTGGAGAACCTTTTATTATTTCTATATCGTCTGGTGAAAAAACAATGGTATTTAAGGAAGCAATATAATCTCCTATTCGAGGAATTGTTGTTCCATTGATTTTTGTTTTCTTACATTTTTCACTATATTCTACTTCTAGTTTTCTAATAATTTGTTCTACACTAATAGTTCCTTTTACTTTCATTGTATCTTCATTATATTGAATTAAGTTATTATCATTTCCTCTATGACTTTTAGTAAGAGATAATACTTCAATAGCTTCTAGAATATTTGTCTTTCCAACTCCATTTTCCCCTATTAAAATATTCATTGTTTTACTAAATTTAATTTCTAATCGCTTATAATTTCGAAATTGAATTAAATTTAATTGCTTAATTTCCATTTTTGTAGCTTTTTTTACCTCATTTTAACATTTTTATCGTCCTCCAGTACTCCTATACACGTAACTATATTATAACATAATTATAGGAATAAAACACAAAAAAAACAGTTTTTTATGCTGTTTTTTTAACTTTTTTTAATTCATAAAAATCTGTTTCTTACGAGAGTTTAAAATGGAGTCTAAACGACTTGCTCTTAAAACTTGATTTTGAAAGGAGCGAAAAGATATATCAAAAATAAATCTTTCACCATTTATAAATTCTACACTTGTTTTTTTACCATATTGAGAATACATTTTTATTTTATTAAGAGCTATCCAACAACAACTTGGTTCTTCTTTATTTGCTGTTGGAAAGAAAATCATATTTCGACTATCTTCAATAACTATAGGAACTTTATATCTACTGTTTAACATTTGCATAGAACCTTCTCTTCGGCCATTGTAAGTGCTTCCGAAATAATTACATCCATATTCGATAATATGTGATGGGTTCTCTCTGATTTCATAAATACCCTCCTCTTCTAAAATTTTAGACCCATTCTCTCCATTGGAACAAATTGCATAAGTTCCTTCGCTGATTTCGTAATTTTTTTCAGCTATCATATCCATTTTTCCCCCTTTTGAAAGACATTTTTTCGTCTTTCGCCAACTAAAATACTATATTTTCCTGTCGAAAATTGCTGAATTTTGTCGTATTGCGTAAAATTTCTTACAAATTTGGAATTTTTTCTTTCTTAGAGCATAAAAAAACTTAGTTATAAGTATTGGACTAAGTTTTTTACTTTATTATAGATAAATAATATCGAATACTAAAAATTTATTTCGTAGAGACTATTTTAATAGGTTCTAATTGGTAAAACTAACTGAGTTAAATTTTCATTTTCCACAGATTTTAAGACAATTGGCTTAATTTCTCCAACAAAATATAAGTCAACTTTATCTGTTCCAAAAGCTCTTAAAGCATCCATCATATATTTGGCACTAAATGAGATTTTAATATCCATCTCTTTATCTTTCGTAATCATCATTTTTTCTTCAACTTTTCCGATTTCTAAAGAAGAAGATTTAATTTTTAGAAGATTTCCTTCTGTTTCTAACGTTACTATATTCTTATCTTTATCACTAGTTAAAATACTTGCACGGTCAATAACATCATAGAAATCATGTAAATTAAGATGGATAAGCATTTCAGAAGTATTTGGTAATAAGTTTGTAGTATTTGGATATGTTCCATTGATTAAACGAGACTGAAATAATAAGTTTTCATATTTGAAAAGGATTTTATTATTGAAAATATGAAGTTCAACATTACCTTCTTCTTCATTTCCATTACCATTTGTAGTAGCACTTGGTAAAATCTTTGTAAATTCAAGCAAGTTTCGACTTGGAATGATAATATTATAGTTTTCTTCAGTTGAATTTTCTAAAGTAATAATTTTTCTTGCTAAACGATAACTATCTGTTGCACTACATTCCATAATATTTAAAGAAATTTTAAAATTGATACCGGTTAAAACTGGCTTTGTTTCATCCATTGAAGTAGCAAATGCTGTTTCTGCAACTAAACTTTTTAAATCACGAATTGGTAATGTAATATGATTTTTACTTTCAGTAAGTTCAATGTTTGGATATTCACTTTCATTGATACCATTTAAATTAAATTCACTGTTTTCAGTATAAATTAGAATTTTCAAATCATCGATAACTTCTATATTGATATAAGCATCTGGAAGTTTTCTAACAATATCTAAAATATACTTCCCTTGAATTAAAATACTTCCCTCTTCTTTCACTGTGATATCTTCTTCATTATCACAAGGAATAAAAGTTTGAATTGTAATATCATTATCACTTGCAGTTAACGTAAGACGTTTTTTAGTTAGTTCAAAACGAATTCCTGCAAGAACTGGTAATAAGTTTTTAGTGGATATTGCTTTTGATACTTTATTTAAAGCCTCCTGTAAGATTTCTTTTTTAATTGTTAGTTTCATTGTTCATCCTTCTTTCTTTATATTTATAATACTATTTATATTATTACAGTGGAAACTGTGAATAACTTGTTTTTTCTTTTCAAATACTTATTTTACCACAATTTTTTGTTGTGGAAAATATTGTGATTTTTTTCTTTTTTCCACACTCCTATCCAATATCCTTTTTAAGTTTTTCTATGATGTTTGCTAAATCTTTATTTTCTTTCATTTCATTTTCTATCTTTTCAACAGAATACATAATTGTTGTATGGTCCTTCCCTCCAAATTCAATTCCTATTTTTGGAAAGGATTCAGAAGTCATTGTCCTACAAAGGTACATGGCGACTTGTCTTGGAAAAGCAATATTGGCACTTCGCTTCTTAGAACGAATATCTTCCACGTTAATTTGAAAGAACTCAGCAACAATTTTTTGTATTCTTGCAATGTCATTCTTTTCACAAAGTCCTTTATTGACAAAGTTTGGTAAGGCATCAATGGCAAGTTCTAAAGTAATTGGTGCACTTCCCATTATAGTGGAGTAAGCAACGAGCCTTGTAATTGCGCCTTCTAGTTGTCTTACATCACTTCCAATATTCGAAGCAACATATTCAATAACATCCTCTGGAATATCTTGTTCAAAGTTTCCTGCGATAATTTTCTTTCGTAAGATTTCCATTCTAAGTGCAAAGTCTGGTGGATAAATATTGACGGTTAATCCCCAAGAAAACCTTGTTCTTAAACGCTCTTCTAAAAGTTTTAAATCCTCAGGAGAACGGTCCGAAGAAATAATAATTTGTTTACTATCATCATGAAGGGTGTTGAAAGTGTGAAAAAACTCTTGTTGAGTTTTGTTTGCTCCTCCTAAAAACTGGATATCATCAATAATCAAAACATCAATATTTCGGTATTTGTTTTTAAAAAATTCCACATAATTATAATTGGTTCCTTCATCATCCTTTTTATTGGTATTGATAAAATCACTAATAAATTGGTCACTTCTAACATATAAAACCTTTTTATTACTATGTTCTACAATATAATTTCCAATGGCATGCATTAAATGAGTTTTTCCAAGACCACTATTTCCATAAAGAAATAAAGGATTATACATTTTACCAGGGTTTTCCGCAACAGATAAAGCTGCAGCTTGAGCAAATTTATTACTATTCCCTACTACAAAGTTATCAAACGTATAAATACTTTTTAAATTCGATTTAATTTGAAAAACATTGTTATCCACATCTTCTTTGATTTTTTGTTCTTCTTCTATTTTTAAAGACTGTTCTTGTTTTTCTTTGATTTCTTTTTCTAATAGGAATTCAAGTTCAACATCCTCTCCTGTTACTTGTTGAAAAGCTTTTTTTATTGTTTCATAATAATAATGAGTAAGTTGAGTTTTATGAATTTCCATAGGAACTTGAAGAGTTGCCATATTTTCTTTTAAATTTACAAGTTTTAATTCTTCAAACCATGTGGAAAAAGAAAGGGACGATAGTTCATCTTTGATTATTTCTAGTACATTTCCGAATAAAATGTCTAAATTCATCTTACCATCTCCCCTAAAAACAAATAATTTACCATTATAATAGACTAAAATTGTTAAAAATGAAATACAAAATTTAAAAAAATAATTTTCCCCAGGATATCCACATCTTTTTCCACAATAAAAAAGCTTATAAAATAAAAGCAAAATAGATTTATCCACATTTTCCACAATTTTTTATTCACATGGAGGATAAAAGTTTTTAACACCCTGTTGAAAGTGTGGATAAAAGAAAAAATACTTTGAATTTTGAAAGATAAAACAAAAGAGTACTTCTTTTAAGAACATAAAAATATAAAGAGGAAGAAGAAAAAGAAAGAACTCTATCAACTTTAACATTGTTCTTCGTTCTTCATATTATTTTAAAAAAGGAATGACAAACGTGTTCTTTTCCTTGACAAACTTTGATATTACCCTTTATAATAATGGAGATTTATGTTTGGAGGTGGAACAGATGAAGAGAACTTTTCAACCTAATAAAAGAAAAAGAGCTAAAAAGCATGGTTTTTTCGCGCGTATGGAAACTAAAGTAATAAGTCGTCGTCGTCAAAAAGGACGTAAGGCATTATGTAAATAATCCACTGGTATTTCAGTGGTTTTTTACTTCTATTTATATATATAAGGATAAGGAGGCAGAAACATGAAAAAGAGCGAAGTCATTAAAAAAAGTCAAGAATTTGATAGAATGATAGAACATTGTAAGATGAAAAAAAACAAATATGCTCTTATATTTTATGAACCAAAACAACAAGAAGATGCAAAATTTGGAATTTCTGTTCCTAAAAAATGTGGTAAAGCTCATTTAAGAAACTTTTTAAAAAGAAGAACTAGAGAAATCTTATCCTTTTATAAAAAGAACTATCCAAATTCATTGAACTGTATTATAATAATAAGAAAGACTTGTATTTTAAGTTCTTATAGTGAAATGAAAGAAAATATAATCAAGTTATTACTTGAGATAGAAAAGGAGCAAAGAAATGAAGAATAAATTGAAAGTGGTTCTCTTAATCTTTGTCTTATTATTAACAACAGGTTGTGCGACTACTCTTGTCGATAAAGATAAACAGCCAGTTCGTAATGAAGAAACAGGTCAAGCCCTTACAGAGAACATATTATGTAAACCTACATCCAAAACAACGATTAAAATTTATAAAGAAAATGGAGTAAAAGTAGATAAATTACCAGACTGTGATAAATTTAAAATCACTTCAGGAAAATATGAAGGATTATGGACAAGCTTTTTAATTAAGCCCCTTGCCTTTGTCATTCTATTTATTGGTAAGTATGTAAAAAGTTTTGCCCTTGCAGTCATTATTGTTAGCTTAGCTATTCGTTTTATTGCTTATCCTGTTACTAAAAAAACAGCTCTTCAGTCAGAACTTTTAAAGAAAGCAAATCCTGAACTTGAGCGATTAAAGAAAAAATATGAAGGTAAGACAGACCAAGAAAGTATGATGAAGCAAAGTCAAGAAATGATGCTGATTTATAAAAAATATAACATTAGTCCAATGAGTGGATGCTTATTCTCATTTCTACAACTTCCATTATTCATTGCCTTTTTTGAAGCCATCAACCGTGTACCTGCGATTTTTGAAGATACCTTCTTAGGATTACAACTTGGAACAACACCAGTCATTGGTTTTGGAACAAGTGCAATATGGATTTATCTCATTCTTGTAGTTTTAATTGGACTTACTACTTATCTTTCATTTAAAATGAATGCTACTGCAGATATGAATTCATCTATGAAATCCATGCCTTATATGATGACAGGACTAATTGTAATAACAGGTTTATTTATGCCCGCAGCTCTTGGAATTTACTGGATTACAAGTAACTTGTTTACAATTGTTCAAAATATATTAGTTAAAAGGAGTAAGGATTATTATGGAAAAGCATAGATTTATTGGAAAAACAAAGGAAGATGCAATAAACCAAGCAAAGATAAATTTACAAGAAGTAGAAGAAAATCTAATCATTCGTGAAATCGGTGTTGAAAAAGGATTATTTAGTAAAAAGGTTGAAATTGAAGTCATTGAACGTCGAGAAATTAAACCATATGTTAAAGAAGTTCTTGTTTCATTATTAAAAGATTTAGGTTTTGACGTAAAAATTGAAATTCGTTCTTCTAATGAAACTCCAGTATATACGATTTATTCGGACCATGATGCTTTACTAATTGGTAAAAATGGACGAAATTTAAATGCATTAAGAACTGTTGTTTCTCAAATTTTGAAAAATGAGCTTGGAGAAAGTTACAAATTTGTATTAGACGTAAGTGATTATAAAGAAAAGAAAGAACGAAATATTACTCATTTAGCTCGTCGATTAGCAAAAGAAGTCAAAGAAAGTGGAGTTGAAGTAAAGATGGATTCAATGAACTCTTATGAAAGACGTCTTGTTCATGAAGCTTTAGCAAAACATAAATACGTTTATACGGAAAGTATTGGCGAAGAACCCAATAGAGCTGTTGTCATTAAACCAAAAGAGAAGGGTGAATAACTCTTTTTCTTTTTTAAAGTTTGTGTTATACTAGGGTACGCTTAAGTAAGGAAACAAGGGAAGTGGAAAAATGTCTGATACAATTTGTGCAGTTGCGACAAAATTAGGAATAGGTGCAATTTCAATTATTCGTATAAGTGGTGATGATGCTATATCAAAAGTCAACCAAATCTTTCAAGGAAAAGATTTAGAACAAGTAGAAAGTCATACTATTCATTATGGATATATCAAAAAAGAGAATGAAATCATAGACGAAGTTTTAGTAAGCATCATGAAAGCACCAAAAACATTTACTAGAGAAGACGTTGTAGAAATCAATTGTCATGGAGGAATTTTATCCACAAAAAAAGTATTAGAATTATTATTACAAGAAGGTATCCGTCTTGCATCCCCTGGAGAATTTACAAAACGAGCTTTTTTAAATGGAAGAATTGATTTAACTCAGGCAGAATCCATTATGGACTTAATCGAAAGTAAAAATGAAACAGCAAGACGACTTGCCTTATCTTCTTTAAGAGGAAGTACAAAGAAATTGGTCACAGATTTTAGAGAGAAACTCAAACAGATTATTGCTTCTATTGAAGTTAATATTGATTATCCAGAATACCATGATATTGAAGAAATGACTGTTGAAAATTTAAGTAAGTATGTCAAAGAACTTGAAGAAAACTTAGATAAAATCATTCAAAATTCTAAAGACAAACAACTTTTAAAAACAGGAATTAAAACGGTCATTATTGGAAGACCAAACGTTGGAAAAAGTAGTATTTTAAATGCTTTATTAGAAGAAGAAAAAGCAATTGTGACAGATATTGCTGGAACAACAAGAGACGTTGTAGAAGGGGAGGTTACTCTTTCTAATTTAACACTTTTAATGATGGATACCGCAGGAATTAGAAAAACAGATGATGTGGTAGAGAAAATGGGAGTTGAAAAAAGTTTAAGGTTAATGAATGATGCTGAATTAGTTCTTGCTGTATTAGATGGAAGATGCAAATTAGAAGAAGAAGATAAAGAGCTATTAAATCAATTAAATCCTCAAAAAACTATTTTAATTCTCAACAAACAAGACGAACCTCAAGTTTTAAAAAAAGAAGATTTTCCATCTTTTCATGTTGTAAAGACAACGACCAAACAAGAAAACGGTTTAGACGAATTGAAACAAGAAATTGATAAAATGTTCCATCAAGAACAAATTGATGAAAATGATGATGCAATTTTGTTTAATGCAAGACAAGTTGCTTTAGCAGAACAAGCAAAAACCATTTTAAAAGAAGTCGCAAACTCTATTTCTCAAGGAGTAGAGTTAGATATGATATCCCTTGATTTACAAGAAATTTTAAATACTTTAGGAATGATTACAGGAGATACTTATCAAGACGAAATTTTAGATACACTTTTTGCGAATTTTTGTGTAGGAAAGTAGGGATTAAGAATGTATAATGTCATTGTAGTAGGAGGCGGACATGCTGGATGTGAAGCCTGTCTTGCTTGTGCTCGTATGGGACAAAAAACCCTTTTAGTAACTGGAAATATAAAAAACATTGCTGATATGCCATGTAATCCTTCCATTGGAGGCCCTGCGAAAGGAATTGTAGTTCGAGAAATTGATGCTTTAGGTGGAGAAATGGCTAGAAATACAGATAAAGCATCTTTACAAATGAAGCTTTTGAATACGAAGAAAGGTCCTGCAGTTTGGGCACTTCGTGCACAGGCAGATAAAATCACATATCCTAAAGAAATGTTAAAAACTTTATCTTCTCAAGAAAACTTGGAAATTAAAGAAAGCTTAGTGGAAGATTTAATCGTAGAAAATCAAAAAATTCAAGGTGTTGTCTTAGAAGATGGTACAAAAATTAAGGCACAAGCTGTAATTTTAACAACAGGGACTTACTTAAAAGCTTCTATTTTAGTAGGAAGTGATAAAAAAAGTGAAGGACCTCATGGCGAACGTCCAAGTCGTTTTTTGAGTGACCGTTTAAAAGAGTTGGGTTTTACAATTTTAAGATTAAAAACAGGAACACCTCCACGTATTGAAAAGTCAAGTATTGATTATGATAAAACAACTATTGAAGAAGGAACAAAAGAAAATCTTACTTTTTCTTATGACAGCAAAACCTCCCTTGCTTCTTCTTTACAAATTCCATGTTTTTTAACTTATACCAATGAAAAAACCCATCAAATTATTATGGACAATTTAAAAAAATCTAGTATGTATGGTGGTTATGTTGAAGGAGTTGGACCTAGATATTGTCCTTCTATTGAAGATAAAGTGGTTCGTTTTCATGATAAAGAACGTCATCAACTTTTCTTAGAGCCTGAAAGTATTTATTATGACGATATTTATATTCAAGGTTTATCTACAAGTATGCCTCATGATATTCAAGAACAAATTGTGCACAGTATTAAAGGCCTTGAACATGCGAAATTTATTAAATATGCTTACGCAATAGAGTATGATGCTATTGATGCTAAACAATTAAAACCAACACTGGAGACAAAACTTGTTGAAAACTTATTTACCGCAGGACAAATCAATGGAACAAGTGGGTATGAAGAGGCTGCAGGACAAGGTTTAATCGCAGGAATTAACGCAAGCTTACGGCTTCAAGGAAAAGAACCTCTTATTCTAAAAAGAAATGAAGCTTATATTGGAGTTTTAATTGATGATTTAGTGACTAAAGGAGTAAAGGACCCTTATCGTCTTTTAACTTCAAGAGCAGAATATCGACTACTTTTACGAAACGACAATGCAGATTTAAGACTTCGAGAATATGGCTATCAAGTTGGTTTAATTGATGATGAAAGATATCAAAAATTGAAAGAAAAACAAAAGCAAATTGAAAAATGTATGGAATATCTAAAAGAAGAAAAAGTAACTCCAAGTGAAAAAATCAATTTATTTTTAGAAAAAATAGGAAGTACAAAACTTCAAACAGGATTATCACTCTATGAACTTTTAAAACGTCCTGAAGTAAAAATTAGCTTATTAGAAGAAGTTGTTGCAATTCCTTTTGAAAAGGATGTAAAAGAAGAAGTAGAAATTGAAATTCAATATGAGGGTTATATCAAAAAGGCTAAAAAAGAAGCTGAAAAGATGCTCAGTCTTGAAAATGTAAAGATTTGGGAAGATATCAACTATCAAGAAGTTGGAAATATTGCTTCTGAAGCTAGACAAAAACTAGAAGAAATTAGACCATTAACTTTAGGACAAGCTAGTAGAATTAGTGGTGTAAACCCTAGTGATATTGCTGTATTATCAATATATTTAAAGAGGAAAAAATATGAGTGAGAAAGAATTTAAGGAAAGTTTAAAAGAGTTAGGAATTGAGTTAAGCACTAAGCAAGAAGAACAATTTCGTAAATTCTATCAGTTTTTAATTGAAAAGAATAAAGTCATGAATTTAACGAGAATTATAAAGAAGGATGACGTTTATTTAAAACACTTTTATGATAGTAGTACTGTTGTTAAAATTGTTGATTTCAATAAGGTAAAGACTTTATGTGATGTGGGAAGTGGTGCAGGATTTCCAGGAATTGTTTTAAAAATACTTTATCCAGATTTGGAAATTGTTTTATTAGATGCCTTACAAAAACGGGTAAATTACTTAAACGAATTGATTATTTATTTAGGGCTTGAAAACATAGAGGCTATTCATTTAAGAGGAGAAGAGTATCATAAGAAACAGTTTGATATTGTCATTGCAAGAGCTGTGGCGTCTTTAGAAAAATTAGTACCAATTTGTATGCCTCTTGTGCAAGAAAATGGAAGGTTTATTGCTATGAAAGCGAATGTTTCCGAAGAAAAACTAAAGGCTCAACCTATTTTAGAGAAAAAACAAATTCACTTAGACAAAGAAATTGTTTTCCATCTTCCAAAAGAAGAAAGTATAAGAACACTTCTTTCCTATACAAAATAGAGTGATGCATCATAAGAATAATATTAAAATGAATAAAAGATAAATTTTGTTTGTAAAAATAGAAAAGTTCACATATAATAAATATAGGAGCACCCAAAACAAAGCTGGGCGTTACCATGTTTGTGATAAGCCTAACTTGTAAAAGCTAGGCGTTTTTATTTTTTAGCAAAGTACTAATAAAATTATGATTAGAAGCAAACAAGCGATTAAAAAATCCTTCTTTGACATCTTATCACCCCCTTCCTTTGAAACAAGAGAAGAGGTAACGCCCAACTTATGAGTGGCTCCTATTATAATCTTATACAGTTTTTGAAAGGTTTTTACATATTTTGTAGAAATTTTTTTGTTTTTTTTGAAAAAACGTTAACTACAGAGATAACTTACCGGTGATAAAGGAAGTTATCTTTATTTTATTAAGTTACCGTAAAATAA
>CANQWT010000023.1 GCA_947627635.1 uncultured Bacilli bacterium | reverse complement strand
TAATAAAATGAGGCAAATGTATCTAAACAGTTTAATTACATAAACTCGTTTACTCATTTTTACTCACCTCCTTTTCTTTTCCAAGAGTGGAGGCAGACACTCACATCAAATGTTCCTAATTAAATTATATAAAACAAGCGTTTATTATTCAAGCATTTTTCCTTTATTTCATTATAAAAAGCAAGATTTTGGCATAGTGCTACTCATCTTGCTTTTTTCTTTCTTAGAAATAGGCTTTACAAATTATTTCATTTTTACTTGTAATCAGATACTTGGCGGAACGAACCGTTTGTGTTTGCGTTACCGTTAGTGTTGTTATAATAGAAAACACCTGTGATAGAACTAGGACTAGAGGCATGATAACCACCACGGATTGTCCATGGGTTCGTCGCATTCACCATAGTAGTAGCATCACCGTTTGTCGTCTATTCTTTTTTATTTTAACATGAAGCCTTATAAAAACTAAAATTTGTCAAAGAAAAATATGGCCTAATTACCATATTTTTCTATCGATTAAGTGCCTTTGTCTTTATCTTTTCCTCAACCATTTCAATAAAGTCAGATAAACTCAACTCATCCTTTTCTTCATTTCCAAAACGTCTTACATTCACAGTCTTCTTCTCTATTTCTTGGTTTCCTAAGATTAAAGTATAAGGAATTTTCTTCGTTTGTGCTTCTCTTAAACGATAACCTAATTTTTCATTACGGTCATCTAATTCCACACGAATACCTTTAGCTTTCAACTCCTCATAAACTTCTTTGGCATAATCCAAATGGTATTCACTAGATACAGGAACAATTGCAACTTGAACAGGAGCAAGCCAGACTGGGAAAGCTCCGCCAAAATGCTCTGTTAAAATACCAATAAATCTCTCAATAGAACCAAAGATAACACGATGTAACATAATTGGACGAGCCTTTTCTCCATTTTGGTCAATATAGGTTAAATCAAACCGTTCAGGTAAATTGTTATCTAACTGAATCGTTCCACATTGCCAAACTCGACCTAAAGAATCCTTAATGTGAAAATCAAGTTTAGGACCATAGAAAGCGCCATCTCCTGGGTTGATTTTACAGTCATGTCCTGCATTATGACATGCTCTTTGTAAAATTTCTTCTGCCCTATTCCATGATTCAATTGTTCCAATATATTTTTCTTCTGGACGTGTAGATAACTCAATTTCATAAGAAAGTCCAAACAACTTATATATACGGTCAATAAAAGCAATTAAACGGACAACTTCTTCTTCAATTTGGTCTTCTCTCATAAAGATATGTGCATCATCTTGAGTAAAAGTACGAACTCTAAAAAGTCCATTTAAAGCACCACTTGCTTCATGACGATGAACTTGTCCAAGTTCTCCACAACGAATAGGCAAATCCTTATAAGAATGCAAATGATTTTTATAAACAAGCATTCCTCCAGGACAGTTCATTGGCTTGATTGCAAAAGTTTTCTCATCAATTTCAGAAGTATACATATTCTCCCGATAGTTTTCCCAATGTCCTGACGTTTCCCATAATTCCTTCGAAAGCATAATTGGAGTTTTGATAAACTCATATCCTTCTTTTGTATGCTCTTCATACCAAAAGTTTTCCAAAGTATTTCGTAAAATCATTCCCTTCGGTAAAAAGAATGGAAAACCAGGACCATACTCACTCATCATAAAAAGGTCAAGCTCTTTTCCTAGTTTTTTATGGTCTCTTTTCTTTGCCTCTTCTAAAAAGTTCAAATACTCAGTCAAATCTTCTTCCTTATCAAAGCAAATTCCATAAATACGTTGTAACATTTTATTCTTAGAATCCCCTTTAAAATAAGCACCTGAAACTTTTAAAAGTTTGAAATACTTCAGCTCTTTGACACTGTCAACATGAGGTCCACGACAAAGGTCTGTGAAATCTCCTTGACGATAACAAGTAATTTCAGTATCTTCTTCCATATTGTTAATCAAGTCAATTTTGTATGGGTCATTCTGAAACTCTTGAAGAGCTTCTTCTCTTGTTAAGACTTCACGAACAATACGTTTACCATCTTTAGAAATCTTTTTCATTTCCTTTTCAATTTTCTCTAAGTCTTCTTCCTTGATGACCTCGTCTCCCAAATCCATATCATAGTAAAAACCATTATCAATAACTGGTCCTACCCAAAATTCTGCTTCAGGATATAAGTGTTTCACAGCTTGAGCAAGTAAATGAGCACAACTATGATTTAAGGGATTTAGTCTTTCATCTTCTTTAATATTTACCATTTTTATTTCCTCCTTTTAAATAAAGACCTCTTTGACTATAAAGACTTCTTATCTTTTTAGAATAAGTACGATTAGGATGACCAAAAGTAGTTGGAAGAAGAATATCTTCTTGATAGCTATCTATCATTTCATCTTCTTTTTCCTTCATGTATCCTTCAATATAATCACTTAAGTCAAAATAAAGTTTTCTGTTCTTACAGTCATCTTGAACTAAAACAAAATGTTCTTGATAAGCTTCTTGGATTTCTTTTTGAGTACTATCAACAGTTTCCAATGGAATTTGATACATTTTTGCTGTTCCTTCTAAATTTGCATGAGTAATCTTTCCGTGAAATAAAGGAATAAACTTCTCATCGTCTTCTAGAATTCTTCCAATAAAAGTTCTAATTGGTACTACTTTTGCTTGATAGTGAACATCACTTGGTGTAAAGTCTTCCTCTTCTCCATCTTTTCGCCAGTCCATTTTTTCAAAAGAAGCTTCTAAGACCTTATCCATTTCTACACTTGCAAGATAAGAAAGATATGCTTGTTTTCTTTGGGTTGCAAGACGATATAGAGCTTCTAGTGACAAATAAGAAATACTGACCTTTAAAAAGTCAAAATCATAGATTTTCTCATCATTTAATAAACGCTCTACAAACAACTCACATTCAAGATTATGAACTGCTTCATCTTCTTCTTTAATCAAGGCATGAGCTAAATCCTTAATGGAAAGCTCCTTTAATTTTTCCTCTAATTCTTTCTTTGCTTCTTGATAGTTTCTTTTCTCTTGTTCCATATTAACCTTCCTTTTCCATATAAAAAGCACTTCCATTATTAGGAGTGCTTTACACGGTACCATCCTTTTGTTTTACTTACTTTTTCTAACGGAATTATCCGGAGTTACTTTGATAACTCTGCATCGGTTGAGAGTAACTTTTAGAAGTATTTCTTCGTTTCCACCACCCACGAAGTCTCTTGTAAACCTTTTTTAAAAGTCATGTTCAACGTCAAAGCATTTACTTAACAAGCTTATCATAATGATTTTTTCGCATTCTGTCAAGTCCAATTCCAAGACTAGTCAACAATTTTCTATTTTTCATCACGTGCTTCACTTAATAAATGGTCTAGACGTGAGAGCACATAACCTTTGCTTTTGAAGTAATTTATAAGAACAGCAAGTTCATTATTCACTTCGTTTGTTACTTCAAAACCGATAATGGAACCTTTACCCACCTTATTTTTCACAGAAGCAAAAGGATGTGTGGTAACCTGAAGTGTCGGAATAATTGTATACATTTTCTTCTTGGAACAAAGGTCCATAATCTGCTTGTTATCATATTTCGCAAAACAATACTGTGGTTCAACATTCGTAATAGAGCTTAACACATCCAAAGTGTTTTGAAATAAAATCTCATCATAACCATTATCATAACTTAATACTTCTATTTCATGGTCTTCTCTTAACATTTCTTGAACGATACTGGTATTCTTTTCAAGCCACAGACCATCTACAAAGAAGGTTGCTCTTGCATCACTTTGACTTAGAACTTTTAAAATGAGGGAAATATCATCATTTTCTTTGACTTCAAAGACAAGAGCTATCTTTTCTTTTAATTCATTTCCACTTGCAATATATTTATCATAATATTCATCCATTGAAACAGTAGGAGAAACTTCTTCAAATACGAGTAGGCTTTCATTATACTCTCCATATTGTCGCATCTTTTTAAAGCTTTTTTCTTCATCGACTTTTTTTCCATTGTACCCAGGAATTAGTCTATTTGCTTCTATTTTCGCATCGACTGCCTCTTCTTCTAAAGATGCGCTTTCTTGTTTGATTTGTTGCATAATAGGATTTGTACTTTGAACCAATTTTACGGCTTCATTTGTATAAAAGAAACTAAAAAGCACTAAAGCTAAAACACAAGTTGCTTCCATCCATTTTTTCATCACAAAACTCACCTAGAAAAGTATATGAAGATGAATATTCTTTTATGTAAATTTATGGATACATAGCAAAATAAGCATCACTTACTCTTCTTGTAATTCTCTTAGAAACAGAAGAACTATAAGCTGTTGGGCCATCTTCACGAGAGGCATCAGGCGAAGTAATGGTAAAGCTCATTTTGGGATTGTTTGTTGGAGCATATCCAATAAAAGCTGTGGAAACCGTTGCAGTATCAATAGCCCCATCGTCATTGCTATCTTTAAAACTCTGACTGGTTCCTGTTTTTCCTGAAGGGTCATAAACAGCATTGATATAATCTCGTCCAAGACCATAACTATAGTGTGTTACTGCATGAAATCCTTCTCTAACTCTTGCAATATACTGTGGTTCTGCCTCAATTTTATTTAAAACTTTAGCTTCATATGTATAAATCGTATCACCTAAATCACTTGTTTCACTAGACTGATGCACTTCTTTTAAAAGATGAGGTGCATAACGAGTTCCACTATTGGCAATGGTACTAATATATTGAGAGAGTTGAATTGGAGTATAAGTATCATACTGCCCCATTACATAATCGAGTAATAGTCCAGGTTTTTCTACAGTTCCAATATATCCAAGAGACTCCACAGGCAAATCAATTTCTGTAGGAACACCAAGTCCAAAAGAATGAAACATATTGTGATATAAATCAAAAGCATTATTTCGAATTACAAAAGGTGCATCATAGACATAGGAATATCCGGCAAGACGCATCGCTGCTTTAAACTGATAGACGTTACTTGATAAGGCAAGGGCATCCATATCGTTAATTCGACCTAAAACTTTCCACGAACATTTTTCTTTGGTCCCTTTGATTTTAATGCACTCATCAATTTGATACTCCCCTGGTGTAATCGCATGGTTTTGATAAGCTGTAAGCATTGATGCACCTTTAACCACAGAACCTACAGTCATTGGTGATGTGAGTATTCCTGTTGTAACATCTCTAATTTTATACTGTCCATTTTCAAGATATACTTGTTTTCCTGTCATGGCATAAATCTCACCATTATTAGGGTCTTGTAAGATGACATAGCTTCGATTATAGTGTTCAGTATTAGCTTCGCTTTTTGTGGCAATGACTTCTTCACTTACAATTTGCTCCAGTTGTCTTTGTAGTTCAATATCAATTGTTAATACTAAATCATTTCCTCTTGAGCCTTCTTTAACAAGTTCTAATTCATGACTATTTTTAACTTCATAAACCTCTTTTGTTCCTTTTAAATAAGACTCATACTGTTTTTCTAAATAACTAAGACCTACTCGGTCATTTAAGGCATAACCTTCTTTTAAATATTGATCTTTTTCTTCTAAAGGTATTCCTTGACTTGATGTAGAAACAGTTCCTAAAATTGCTTTAAAAGTCTCTCCATAAGGATAAACTCTTTCCCAGTCTGTCTTGATATTAAAGCCTTTTAACTCTTTAATATGTTCTGCGATATAAGCATACTCTTCTTCTTTAATTCCATCTGTTTTAATCATTTTATCTTCATAAGAATAACCTTGGTTCATTAAAAAATATAAGTAAGCAGCCTTTTTATCCTCTTCAGTCATACTCTTTAAATTTTCATTGGTTACTCTTTTTAGTTTTAACTCTTCAATTTCTTTATTTGTTAGTTTTCTTGCTTCTAGTTTTTCCCACTCTTTCTTTTGAATCGACTGTTCTGCTTTTTCAGGATACATGGCGACATAAAATTCTCGTAAGTTTCTTTCCGTTAACTTTTCATAAGGTAAAGATAAATGCATAGAAACTTCAAATGCTAAATGAACTTCATCTTCTGTTGTCGTATTCTTTTCCTTTTGATAGTAAATAATTTTAGAAGCTTTATTATCAACAATAATCCTTCCTTTACGGTCTAAAATTCTACCTCTTGGAGCACTACTTCCCTCTACTGTTGTTTTAGTAAGAAGAGTAAGTTTCTTTTCAAAGTTCTCTTCTTTGGTAATCATAACGACATAAAGTCTACAAAGAAGTATCATAAAAAGAATAGAAAATAGCACACCTAAAACAATAAAACGATTTCGATATGTTTTATTCGTTACTGCTTTTCTTCTCTTTTTTTTATTGAGCTTTTTCTTCATGATAATCTCTTCTTTCAGTATTATTCTACCACATATCTATCAAAGTTATTTCATAGAATTTAAAAAGAGGTGAAAAATGTTAGAAAAATGGATTGCTTCATCAATTGATGACTTAAATGTAAGTACGATTATGGAATATGCTACTTATAAAGGTTATACTCTAAAGGAAGAAGAAGCAAAAGTTATTGAAGTCTTTTTAAAAGAAAACTATCAAGCTTTAATCAAAAAAGATAGGTCTTGTTTTTTGAAGGTCCAAGAGTATCTTTCTAATGAAACATATGCTGCTCTTATAAATGTATATGAAGAAGCGATACAAACATACTTATAAAAGACAACTAGATGGTTGCCTTTTCTTCTTGGAATAAATTTTTATCAAAGACTTGTTCTCGTATCATTTGAATTTCTTTCTTATATGGTGAATATGTATGGTTGATATAAGGTGTTTCTAATATTTTAGGAACTTGTTCTAATTTTTTGTGATAGACGATATGAATTAAAGTATCAAAACCTATTGTTCCAAAACCAAAGTTTTCATGGCGGTCTTTATGACTTCCTTTCTCGTTTTTAGAATCGTTAATATGAACACAATGAATAAGAGATAAAGGAAATTTTTGTTCAAACTGTTCTAAGAAACTATCGAAATCTTTGATATCATATCCGGCATCATTTAAGTGACAAGTATCAAGACAAATTCCTATTCGTTGTTGGTCCTTTACTCCTTTTATGATTTCTTCTAACTCTTCTAATGTTTTTCCAATTTCTGTTCCTTTTCCGGCCATGGTTTCTAGTAATATCATAACCGGAATATCTTTTGTTCTTTCGAAAACAAGATTTAAAGCATCGATAATATTTTTGATACCAACCAAACTACCTTCTCCTACATGACTTCCTGGATGCAAAACCAAATAAGATAGACCAAAAGTATTTACTCTTCTTACTTCTTCTTCTAAAAAGGAAATAGAAAACTGCCATTTATCTTCTTCTTTTCGATTTGCTAAATTGATAATATATGGAGCATGAACGATAATATCTGATAGCTTCATATCATTTGCTTCCAATAATTTTTTTGCTGCTTCTAATTTTTCTAAATCAATGGCACTTCGTTTTGTATTTTGTGGTGCACCTGTATAAAACATAAAGGTAGTTCCTTGATTTTCTAGGGTTTCTTTAACACATCCAAGTAGGCCTTCTTGACTAGTATAATTCACATGACTTCCTATTTTTAACATTGTAACTCTCTCCTTTACTTCCTACTTCATTCTAACAGAAAAAGAAAAAAGAGGAAAGACCTCTTTGAATTCTTTTATAAACTAGATTTGGTTTGTTTTGCTATGATGTGTATGTGCTTCCTTTTTTCGTATAAGTTGCTCCATCATAGTCAAGCTTCTTTTCTGACACCGTCTGTAAGTTATCTTTAGAAAGTGTCGCTGCACTACAACTATCTGTGACATTAGATGATTTGATATCTGCAGGCTTAAGAGCATTTTCTTCTTTTAAATCAAAGCCATATTTACCTTCATCTACCATATTTGCAAAATAGACAAACTCATCTCCTAAAGTTTCCCCACTGCCATCATAGTTACCGCTTTTCGTTCCATCATTGACAATGATAACACATGAGCTTTGTGGCACATATTTTTTTCCAAACGTACTATTTTCTGAACCTCTTTCTAGTTCAAGAGCAGACGTTTGAATGACAATATATTCTCCAACTGAAGGCATTGTATACATTTCTGCTAACATATTGTTACGAGCTGCACTAATAAATTCTTGTGCCGTACTAATATATGTTTTCTTTCTTGAATTTCGAATAACATTATTCATAGAAGGAATAGCAATGGCCATTAAAATTCCTAAAATAACGATTACTGCAAGTAACTCAATCAAAGTAAAACCTTTCTTATTTTTTTTCATCTTTATAAACTCCTCCTAAGACTTCGATATCTTTATCTTTACTTTATTTTACTAAAAAAAGTTTTTTTCGTCAATGGCTATGTAACATATTATTTAAAAATATAGTCCCATATTTTAGAAAATTGCTTGAATTATTCCACATCCCGCAAGGCTTTGTCCGACAGTTAAATTATAGTGAACCACGTCTGTATCTCTTACGACATTATTGACAGCACTTTCACTGTTGAGCCTATCGATATTTGTCAAGTTAATTCCGGCTTCAGTCGCTTTTCCTCCAGCATCAAACTTTTCATATAATGCGACAGAATACTCATAGGTTCCACCATTGTTATAGATAGCGACAAAAGAGGTATCTCCTTGATATTCTCCGCCTTCAGGTCCTGCTTTTAACTCTGTCATATCAAGACTTCCAAGCATAATAATTACAGACTTTCCATTGTCAGGACGTTCCACTCGAGAATCACTTCGCATATAAGTTTCTGCAAGACTTTGTATTTTTTTAGCATCCTCCACATAAGTTCTCTTTTTATTTTTATCAATAATCGATAAAACATTTGGAACTGCAATCATCATAATAATTCCTAAAATCGTAATTGCTGCCAGGAGCTCTACCATAGTAAACCCTTTGTTCTTTTTCATCTTTCTCACATCACCTTAAAATTATTATCGCACTCCTTAAAAGGGTTGTAAAGTTTCTTTTAAATTTTCTTGTTCTTCTTTGACAACACTTTCTACTTCTTTATCACTTGCAAAAATAGAATCATATCGAAACAAAGAAAATCCTTGATAATGACTTAGGTTTCTTGAGGCAATGACTTCTTTTTTAATCATATCTCCCCCATTTAAAATCCATTCATCTTTTCCCGATAATGCATAAGTATCAACTCGCCCTACTTTATAAAAAGCAAGAGCTGGCAACAAAGTAACTGTATCAAGTGTAATCAAATCATTCCATTCTTTTACTGTATCTAAAAATGGTTTTCGCTCGTTTTCAAAACCAAAATAAATTTGAGGCATGATATAGTCAATGAAACCTTCTTCCTTTAAAAAACGTTTACTATCCACAAAATTACTAGTATAGTTGTTTTCAATATTTCCTTCTGGAGAAATACCAAATAACAGATTTTTGTTCTTACTTTTAACAAGTGTATAAACTCGTTTGATTAAATCAGAAACTTGGGAAAGCCTGAAGGCATCATGCGAAAGAGTTGCATCCGTCTTTAATGCTTCTTGATATTCTGCCTCATCAATTGTTAAATCCGGATAAAAATAGTCATCAAAATGAATACCATCAACAGGATAAGTTTCAAGAAGTTCTTGGATACCATTTAAAATAAGTTGCTTGACTTCTTCCCTTGCAGGATTATAAAAAATACCCTTTCCTTCTATGATTTTCGCAGAACCGTTTTGCAAGGATGCTTGTGCTGGATTTGTACTACTGATATTTTCCATATCTACACTATTTCTAATACGATAAGGGTTAATCCAAGCATGGACTTCAATATTTCTTTTATGAGCTTCACTAATAAAGAACGATAAGATATCAAACGGAAAAGCATCCCCTTCTTGATGAACCACCATCCTACTACTTGGAAATAAATTAGAGGGATAAATCGCATCAGAAAAACTACGAACTTGTAAAAGTAACATATTCAAATAATTGTCATTCATGTTTTCTAAAACTGTAATAATATTTTGCTTTGCTTCTTCTTCACTTTTATCTAAAATATAACGACTTAATTCGATATAAGAAAAGAAAACAGCTCTTTTTTCACCTGCAAACTTTTGAACTTTTTCTTCTTGTTCTATTTTTTTTGTTAAAACTTCTTGTTTTGTAAAGTCCATCTTGGATAATAAAAGAATTGTTGAAAGTCCAAGAAATAATAGAAAATACCAAAGAAACCGTTTCATTTATATCACCATCAATAGTATATTAAACTATTCTTGCAAAAATTGTCGTTATCTAATACAGTCTTTATTTTTAATGATGAAAATTCTCGTTTCTTTGTAGAAGGCATAAAAAACTTCCTCTAAACTGACTTTTTCTCTTTCTAAGTTTTCTAAAAGCCAAGAACGACTTTTATGAAGATATTTTAAAGTATCTTGTTGAATTTCTCCATCTAAGATTAAAGGAAGCGGAAAATGTCCACTTTTCCCTTGTTGTTTTAAGAAAACAGAAAGCTTTCCACTGGTTTCCAAAATGGCAAAGTCAACTTCTTCCAAGCTTCTTACTTCTCTTGCTCTTAACTGGGTCATTAAGTCTTCTAAATTATAACGTTGCTTTACCATTTCTTTAAAGTTGACCCTACCTCGGTTTACAATTAAAGATGGTTTTCCATCCACTAAATTTCTTAAAGCAGAGCTTTTCATGGAAAGTTTTGAAACGAGAATTTGAATGGTTACAATAGCAAGAATTGGAATGATCGATAAAAAAATACTACTTTTGTATTTGTCAATTGAAATTGCTGCGATTTCTGCGATTAAAATAGAAACAATTAAATCAATAATAGACAACTCGCCAACTTCTCTTTTTCCCATAAAACGATAAACAACAGTAATTAAAGTGTAAAAAATCAGAGTTCTTCCTAAAACATTTAAATAATCCATAAGTTATCACCACATATAAAATGGGTAAAGAAACATGATTTTATACAAAAATAAAAGCATACACTTTTTTTGTGTACACTTTTATCTTACAACTTCATCTAATAACTTCAATTTTTTTATTTTTTCTTTCTGTCTCCCGTTTCAACTGCGACCTTTTGGACTAAAGTTAAAGCAACCATTAAAGAAAGTGTAAAACTACCTCCATAACTCATAAATGGAAGCCCAACCCCAGTTAATGGAATAAGTCCCATAATTCCAAGTAAGTTAATCGCAATATGTAGGAAAATATAGATTAAAACACCATAACAGATGACAGCTCCTCGATTAGTATAACTTCTTTTACCAATTAAATAAATGCGCCATAAGACGAACAGATAAGCAAGTAACAAGCCAATTCCTGTAATTGCTCCTAGCTCTTCTACAATAACGGCAAAGATAAAGTCCGTGTAAGGCTCATCCAAATAAAGATATTTTTGAGTACTATTACCAAGACCTACTCCTGTTAGTCCACCATTATTAAGAGCAATATAGCCATTACAAACTTGACCTCCTGTATCGAGTAGTCTTGAACAAGGATTTTGAAAGTTCAAACGCTCTAGCTGTCTTGAATGTATCAATGTCTTTCCATTTGTCACCAACACAAAAGAAACAATACCCACAAGCCCTACTGCTGTCAATAAGATTTTATTTTTAATATGAGAAGGAATAGGTTCTATAAAAAAGACAAAGGCAACGATTAAAGAAAAGATAATTGCTGTTCCAAGGTCTGGTTGAAAGATAATTAAAAACGCTAGAAAACCTCCTACTATAAGAGGAAAGAGTGACGTAAAATAATGGTCTAATCTCTTCGCATTCCTTTCATAATAAAAAGCCATCCACACCAACATCATCATCTTTGCAAATTCACTCGGCTGAATAGAAATCGGTCCTAAATCAAACCAAGAAATTGCCTGATTTTGTGCTTTTCCATAAATCAGTAAAGCCACCAACAAAGCTCCAACACCAAGCAACATAAAATGAGATAACACAGCATAAGTTTTAGAATTTAAGCGAATTAAAATCAAAGCCACAAGAAAAGAACCACCTAAAAATATTGCTTGTTTAACAAAATAATTATAAGGACTAACTGCTCTTGTCATATAAGCTGTCACATTTGATGCTGAAAAAACCATAACAAGACCAAAAATAAACAGTAAGAGAGACACTATCAAAAGTGGTTTATCAATATATTTAAACACTTTTTTCATCGTATTCCTCCTATCTTCTTCTATCATATCATAAAATATGAAGTTTGTGTTCGGATATCTCTTTTTGTTTGACAAATCTAGTTGAAAATCATATACATTCTTCTTTAGTCCAACATATTTTATAGTAGTTAGGAGGAAAAATGATGTATTACTATGGCGAAGGTAGCTCTTGTCCTTATTATAGCTATAATTATAATTCAGCTTGGAATTATGGTAGAAGCTTTAACTATGGTTATTATCAACAAGGTTATGGGCAAGGCTATTCCATTATTTTAGTATTATTTATTCTAATAGCCATTCTATTTGGTCTAAGATTAGTAAGAAGTTAAACGAAGAAGCGCCTTTGCTTCTTTTTCTTGCATCAAAAAAGAGCTTTAAATCGCTCTATATTTTTCTTGGTTTTTGAAAGGATTTTTCTTATCAATTTTATCAACAAATAAAATTCCGTTCAAATGGTCAATTTCATGTTGGAAGGCAATTGATACTTCTTCACGAGCTCTAATTCTGATTTTATTCCCGTCCATATCATATCCTTCAATGGTGCATCTTGCATATCTTGGAACAATTCCTTCAACTTCTCGGTTGACACTTAAGCATCCTTCCCCTGCTTCTACATAAATCATTTCTTCAGAAGTACTAATAATCTTAGGGTTAACGACAATAAATGTTTCAAAAGTGTGTTTTCCAGTTTCTTCTTCGTAATCAACTTCATTGACAATGGTAATGTAACGTTTTGGTATTCCTAATTGAATAGCAGCCATGCCCATCCCTGGACGTAAATCATATTTTTCTGCCCGGTCTTCAATTTGACTATCTCTTAGATAAGCAACCATTTTTTTAATTTGAGCTCTATCTTGTTTCGTAAGTGGAAAAACAACTTCTTCACTCACCATACGTAAGCGCTTATCTTTTTCATCTAAAATGTCCTTTGTCCTTAACATAATATCCCTCTTTGCTTTTTCATTTTATCATAATTTCTTTGGTTTTACTATCTTTTCTTTAACTGATAAATTTTTTGGTTCTTAGAGTTTTCTAACTTTTTCATTTTTGCATAGCTTGTTGAAGTTAAATATCCATAATAAGATAAGGAAACGATATCTGTTTTTAAAGTATATAAGTTTGCGAATTGATATTTTCCTAATCTCATCTCTCTTACAATGACAAAAGAAGAATTTTCAATCAAGATAGTTTGATTTATATCGCGAACAACACCATCTGTCAAAAGTTCTTGATAAGGTGCAAAGAAATTTTCTTTTTGTAATAATTCATAAGCTCTATTTGGATTTTGATGAATGAGATAATATGGATACTTATCTTCACGGCCTAAATGATAGGTCATTGTATCACTTACATCTAGCTTTCTTACAGCAACCTTATTCATTAGATATCTCCCCTTTTCATAAACGACTTGTATTATACCATACTTTATGAAAAATCTCAAGAAAAAAAGTACCAAATAGTACTTCTTTTAGTGCTTATATGAGTTCTTCTTGGTCTTCTAATTTGACACTCACTAGTTTTGATACACCAGACTCTTGCATAGTAATACCATATAAGGTATCTGCATACTCCATTGTCTTTTTCTTATGAGTAATAATTAAAAATTGTGTTTTATTTTTATAGTGTTCTAAATAATTTCCAAATTCCATTACATTTGCTTCATCAAGAGCTGCTTCTACTTCGTCAAATAAACAGAATGGTAGTTTTCTAACATTTAAAATTGCGAAGAGTAAACTAATGGCTGTTAAAGTTTTTTCACCACCAGATAATAGTGTAATCGTTGAAAGTTTCTTACCAGGAGGGCAAGCCATAATCTCAATTCCAGTTGTCAATAAATGTTCTTCGTCAGTCAAACGTAAATCAGCACTTCCACCATGGAATAATTCTTTAAAGACTTTTTGGAACTCTTTCTCTATCGCCTTAAAGGTCTTTAAAAATTCTTCCTGCATGACTTCATCCATTTCTTGCATAATTTCAAGTAAAGTTCCTTCTGCTTTAGCAAGGTCTTCTTTTTGAGCAAGTAAGAAATCATATCTTGTTTTAACCCGTTCATATTCTTCAATAGCTTCTAAGTTCACCATGCCAATTTTCTTAAGAATTTCTTTATGGAATAGCACTTTTTTACGAGCTTCGTCCATATCCATTTCTAAAACATAATTCTTCTTGGCATTTTCATAAGTCATACCATAGTCTTCATTTAAAGCATTCAACAATTGGTCCATCTGAATAGAACATTCATTTTCCTTCAACAATAGTTTTTGAATTTGTTGGTCTTTCTCTCGTTCTAGTTGTGAATTCACTTTATTATCGGCTTCTTTGTTAGAAATTTGGTCAAGAGTTCTACTTAAGTTTTCCTTAGTAATACGAGATTTTAGTTCAAGTTCTTCTTTATAAGCATTCTTTTCGGCATACATTTCTAGTAGTTTTTGTTCTTGTTCAAGCAGAGTACCTTCCATCTGTCCTTGATGCTTTTCGATATTTCGTTTTTGGAATAAAACTTCTTCTTCTATTTTAGAAATTTCTTTTTCCTTTTGAGCAATTAAATTTGTCTGTTGGTCTTTTAAAAGATACATATTTAGAAGAGTTTTTTCTGTTTGTTCCATTTTATCATGGGCAACTTTCAGTTCTTTTTGAGTTCTTTCTTTGGCATTTTTATTTGCTTCTTGTTGTTGGTCTATTTTCTTTAGTTCATTTTTCATGGCAAGAATACTTCTATTTTGATACGTTCCACCACCACTCATAGAACCACCTGCATGAATGATATCTCCATCTAAGGTTACAATTCGATATAAATGTTTGATTTCCCGAGCAAGCAGTAAAGCTTCATCCATATCCGTTGCGACTAAGACATTTCCAAATTGATTTTCCATAATTTTTCGGTACTTCTCATCAAATGATAAAATATCACTTAAGATATGAAGGAAATGTTTACTTTTCTCTAGTGTTTTCTTGGTTTCTTTATCAATATAACGACTTTTTATAACAGAAATTGGAAAGAAAGTAGCACGTCCTTTTCTTTGATTTTTTAAATAAGCAATGGCTTCTTTTGCGCTTTCTTCATCTTCAACAATGATAAAGTTTTTGGAAGATGAGGAGGCAATATCAAAAGCTTTGATATATTTTTCTTCTGTTGTTACTAAATTTCCAATTGTATCACAAATTCCTCTTAGAGATGTGGTTTCTAAAACTGTACGAACTGCTTCAGGTAAGATACCACCACGTTCTAGTTCCTGTTTGATAGCTTCTTTTTGATAACCTAATTTTAAAGTGTTTCTTTCTAAATGGTCTAGCTCGTTTTGATGAACTTGTTGAGCATTTTTATTGACTTTCAAATTTTTTTCTAAAATTTCTACTTCGCCTAAAGTTTTATTTAATTGTTCTTTTAATGTGTCAATTTCTGTTTTTAGAAGACGAAGTTGTTTTTCTTTTTCTTGTTTTTCATCTAATAAAATGCGAAGTTGTTCTTTTAGTTCATGATGATCTTGACCATTTTTATCAGTAGACTGAATTAAATGCAATTCTCCTTTTAGACGAGTGACTTCTTCCGTTGCTTTAAGAAGTTCATTTTGAAAAAAGGAAAGGTCTTTTTCAAGTTTTACTTGTTCTGTTTTTTCTTTCGCAATATCACTTTCCTGTTGAACCATTTCAGCTTCAATAGAAGTTCGTTCTTTAGATAACGCATCTTTTTCTTTCTCAAGAGCCTTTAGAGCATCTCCATAATTACTAATATCATTTGCCATTAAAGCAATATCTAGTGTTTCTAAAGCTTCTTTATTTTCTTTATATTTAAGAGCAGCTTCACTTTGACGTTTTAAAGGAGTAACTTGTACTTCAAGTTCTTTGATAATGTCTTCAACACGTTCCATCGAAGTATGTGTTTTATCAAGTTTTTTCAAAGCTTCTTCTTTGCGTTTTTTGTATTTTAAAATTCCCGCAGCCTCTTCAAAAATCTGTCTTCTATCCTCACTTTGATTGGATAGTATCTTCATCACTTCGCCTTGACCAATGATACTAAACGAGCTCTTTCCAACTCCACTATCTAGTAATAAATCAATAATATCTTTAAGTCTACAATGTTCGTTGTTGATGAAGTATTCATTTTCACCCGTCCGATAGACTTTTCTTTTAATGGAGACTTCTGTATAAGATAAAGGAAGTGCATGGTCACTATTATCAAAGACAAGTTCCACATAAGCTGTATTTAAAGGAGCACGATTTTTACTTCCTTGGAAAATAACATCACTCATGCTACCGTCTCCACGCAGACTTTTAACAGACTGTTCTCCTAAAACCCAACGAACAGCATCTACAATGTTACTTTTACCACTACCATTTGGTCCAACAATACAAGTTATACCAGATTCTAGAGTTATTGTAATTTTATCTGCGAATGATTTAAAACCACTTGTCTTTATTTCCTTTAAATACATACATCTTCACCTTACCATGTCTTTAAATAGTGTAACAAAAATTACAAAAGTTGACAAGTAAATCAAAGGAATTTATTGAGGAGTGAGGACGATGCGGAAAGAAAGATCGCTAGTAGTACCAGAATTATATGCTCTTGCAAAAATACCAGACCAACCTGTAAAACTATGACTTCCACCACGTGCCATCCATGTGGCAGTTGTACTCACCATCCAGCTATCATCATTATACCATCCTGCTGTTTCATTTAAAGCATGCCCTTTACAGGGAAAACCTCCACAGGCTGTTAATGCATTATCAGATAAATAAAAATCATAATATTGTTCCTTTTCATATGAAATTCCACTATTAAATTCACTTTCATTATTAAGTTTTCCGTTATAACCAGAGTTTGACGTTTCTGTATCTCCAGAATATTTCACCCCGCCTGGTGCATAGTTTCCCATCACATATTCCCAAGCTCCACCATTAACATCGTAAATTCCTGTAATGTTTCCTGTTGAACTTGCTCCTGCTCCGGCATAACCCTGTCCTTCTCCTCTATCTACTAGGTCATCATATGCTGAACCTTCTTCTGCTGAACTTGAGGCTGTTCCTTGTCCACTTGAACGTCCTGTCTTATATCCATTGAAATTATTCATATAGACTTGTTTATTTTTTTCTGTATAAAGTGAATTACCATACTTTCCATATTTGCTTTGTGTAAAGTAACTGATTAGTGCCCATTCAGAACTCTTTATGGCATGACTGTCATATGTACTTTGATCAAAGCCATATATGTTACCAACCTTTGTTATTCCCATGGATACTAACTCTAA
>CANQWT010000022.1 GCA_947627635.1 uncultured Bacilli bacterium | reverse complement strand
TTTTCGTGTTTTTAGTCGTGGTATAATATTAATATAAATTTAGTGTTGACAAAACTTAGATAGTCAATTTGTGTGAGCAAACTAGGTTTAGAAAGTTTGCTTTTTTTCTTTAGTATCATTGACAGGGGTACCCCCTATTCCCTATAATATAATATGGTGATATGAATGAGAAAAAAATGTGAAAATTGTACTAAATCAAAACATAGAACGGAAGCAGAAAAGAAGGATTTAACTAGAAGATTAAAAATTATTTCTGGACAAGTAAGTGGAATTCAACAAATGATTGATAATGACAGATATTGTGATGAAGTATTATTACAAGTAGCATCTGCTACAAATGCTTTAAAGAGCTTCGGTAATGAAATATTAAAGAGCCACATGAAATCCTGTATGATAGAGGAGATAAATGATGGAAATTTAGATGCAGTTGATGATGTTCTTACCTTATTTGGAAAATTAAAATGAAGCAAATCTATATAAAAATTGATGGTATGCATTGTAGTCATTGTGAAGAGACTATAAGAAATACTTTATTAGAAATAAAAAATATTGAAGGTGTAGAATTTGATGGGAATATCGCATGCATTACATATAAAGGAAAGTTAGATAAAAGTAAGTTCATCAATGCTATTTTAGATAAAGGCTATATCACAAAAGAAGAATATATCAGTGAAGATATAAGAAACCTAAAAAGTAATATGGAATTAAAGGAATTTATGATTATTACTTTCCTCATTCTCATTATCATTTGGAGTATCAATAAATTATTTGGTTTTAATATCTTTAATGCCATTCCAACAATAGATAGTAATATAACTTATGGGATGCTTTTTGTAACAGGACTTTTAACAAGTGTTCATTGCATAAGTATGTGTGGTGCTATAAATCTAATGGCAGTACTTGAGACTGGCTCAAAAAGGAATTTAAAAAATCCTATTCTTTATAATATAGGCAGAGTTTTATCGTATACCGTTATAGGAGGTATTGTAGGACTTATTGGTAGTGTGTTTCGTATTAGTAATACTCTATCAGGATTTATTATTTTAATTGCAGCTGTTCTAATGTTTTTGATGGCACTTAATATGTTGGGTGTTATAAAATTAAAAAGAATAAAGTTTTGCACTTTTAAAAGAGGCAAGCATAGTGCTTTTGTAATAGGACTTCTAAATGGGTTTATGCCATGTGGTCCTTTACAAGCAATGCAAGTATATGCTTTATCAACGGGTAGTTTTATAAAAGGTGCATTATCCATGTTTTTATTTGGAATTGGAACAGTTCCTCTTATGTTATGTACGGGGCTTCTTCTAAATCTGGTAAAAGGCAAAGGTAAAATTGTCATGAATAAAATTGCATCCGTTCTGATACTACTTTTGTCTCTTGTAATGTTTAATAGAGCCTTATTAACATTCAATATCGATATTTTTAAGGGCTTTAATGACTATGGGAAATTTACGGCATCAAAGATAGAAAATGGAGTTCAAGTCGTTGAATTTGATTTATCTTACGACAATTACCAAGATATTATTTTACAAAAAGGTATTCCAGTAAAAATGATAATTCATGTTGATAAAAAATATCTCACCGGATGTAATAACGAGATTATTATCAATGAATTTAATATCAAACAGAAATTAAAAGTTGGAGATAATGTTATAGAATTTACTCCTAAAAAAGAGGAGACAATTACTTATACTTGTTGGATGAATATGATAAAAAATACAATGAAAGTCATTGATGATAAAGATTATTTTAAAGGAAGTGAATAAAGTGCAAAAACAAATTTTAAAAATTTCGGGTATGACTTGTAGTGCTTGTTCTAGTGGCTTAGAAAAATACTTAAATAAACAAAAAGGAATTATAAATGCTTCGGTTAATTTGGTTTTAGAACAAGCCCTTATTGAATACGCTGATGATTTAACTATCGATGATTTAAATACTTTTGTTCAAAATGCTGGATTTAAAAGTTTGGGTGTTTATGATGAGCATGAGGAGAAAAAGCAAAATCATAATCAATTGCTTTTAATCCTATTTAGTTTACTTTCAATTATTGTTTTATACATTTCTATGTCACACATGATAGGGCTTCCAGTCATTTCTTTTTTAAACATGATGACCCATCCAATAAACTATGCAATATGCTTGCTCATTTTAACCATTCCTTATTTGTTTTATGGATTTGATATCTTAAAAAATGGTTATAAAAATTTAATCCATAAGTCTCCGAATATGGATACTTTAGTCTCTATTGGAGTACTTGCAAGTTTTCTATATAGTTTATTTGGAACCATTATGATTATAAGAGGTAGGATAGAATATGTAGAAAATTTATATTATGAATCCGCTTGTATCGTGCTATTTTTTATAAAACTTGGTAGATTTATTGATGGAAGAAGTAAAGAAAAAACAAAGGAAGCAATTAAAGATTTAGTTTCTATTACTCCAGAAAAAGCAATATTAAAAACTGAAAGTGGAGAAAAAGAAGTTACTCTTGATGAAGTGAAAAAAGGAGATATTTTGATTTGTAAACCTGGTATGAAAGTTGCCGTTGATGGAATGATTACTAAAGGTGCTTCCCATTTTGATGAAACGTTTATCACAGGTGAATCTATGCCAGTTAAAAAGGATAAAAATGCTAAAATTGTCGCAGGAAGTTTAAATATCGATGGATATATTGAGTATAAAGCTGAAAAAATAGGTAGAGATTCAACCATATCGGAAATCGTAAGATTAGTAGTAGAAGCAACTAATACAAAAGCTCCAATATCCAAAATTGCTGATAAGGTTAGTGGAATATTTGTACCAAGTATCATTGTAATAGCAATTTTAACCTTCCTTATTTACTTGGCTTTAGGAAATGAAATCAATGATGCACTTACGCATTTTGTTACCGTTTTAGTGGTTGCTTGTCCATGTGCTTTAGGGCTTGCTACACCTCTTGCTATTGTAGTCAGCGAAGGATTATGTGCTAAAAATGGTATTTTAGTAAAGACAAGTGAAACTTTAGAAAATGCTCATAAAGTTGATACTGTTATTTTTGATAAGACAGGAACACTTACATATGGTCATTTACATATTAGTGAAGTTTTTAATTATAGTGATTATTCAAATAATAAATTATTAAGTATCGTTGGTAGTTTAGAAGCGAAATCGACACACCCTATTGCTGGTGCTTTCAAAGAATATACAAAAGATAAAAAAGAAATACAAGAATTTAAAAATCTTGCTGGTTTAGGACTAACTGGTACAATAAACAAGAAGCAATATTACATAGGAAATCATAAAATTCTTACTTCATTAAAACTAAAAAATCAAAAAATAAAAGATGAAAAAATTTTGGCAGAACGAGGAAATAGTATTGTTTATGTGATAGAAAATCAAAAAATTATTGCTCTTATTGGGGTAAAAGATATTGTAAGAGAAAATGCAAGTAAAGTTATAAGTGAACTTAAAAATATGGGGAAAGTTGTCATTATGCTGACAGGAGATAATGAATTAACTGCAAAGAAAGTCGCAAAGGAACTAGGAATAAGTAAAATTATTGCTAATGTTATGCCTAAGGATAAAGTAGGAGAAATCAAAAAAATGATGGATAATGGTAAGAAAGTTATGATGATAGGTGATGGTATCAATGATGCTCCAAGTCTAGCTACTGCTCTTATTGGTGTAAGTGTATCAAGTGGAACAGATATAGCAAATAATTCCGCAGATGTTATTTTAATGAATGATAATTTATTGAGTTTATTAAATCTGATAACAATTAGTAAAAAGACAATAAGAAATATAAAACAAAATCTGTTCTGGGCATTTTTCTACAATGTTTGTATGATACCTATTGCAATAGGATTACTTTCAAGATGGAATATTGTTATGAACCCTATGGTCGCAGGATTTGCTATGACAGTTAGTAGTTTTACAGTGATACTAAATGCTTTAAGATTAAAAAGAATTCAATTAAGGAGAGATTAGATATGTTTAGTAAAAAAGAAGAAATAAAGATAAAAGTTGATGGTATGAGTTGTTCTCATTGTGCAAGTAAGGTAACTTCTCTTTTAAAAAGTATAGATGGTGTTAAAAAAGTGAATGTTGACCTTGCGAAAAAACAAGTAACTATTGTTAGTAATAAAAGAATAGAAGAAAAAACAATAAAAGAAATGATAGAAGACTTAGGTTATATTTATTTGGGAATGATGGAGAAATAATCATGAAAAAATTCGTTTTCGGTGTAGTCTTATTTATAAGTATGTTTGACCTAACGGGTTGTGAAAATGAGACTTTAGAAAAACAAAACAGTAATTCAAATGTCTCAGCTGGACTAAAAGAAATTACAGGGAAAATTTATCAAGTTGAAACAGACGAAGATGGTAATATTGTTATTGATAAAGATAAAATAACGGAAGAAGTTAGCTACTATAGCTATGAATATGATGGTGTAATAATTGGACTTTTGGCAGTAAAAGATGAAAATGGTAAATTCCATGTTGTTATCAATACTTGCCAGTCTTGTGGAGGAACACCTCGTGCTTATTTTGTCCAAGTCGGAAATAAAATACAATGTCAAAATTGTGGCAATACTTTTTTGATTACTGAACTTGACAATTTAGAAACAGGTGGATGTAATCCGATCGGTATTGAAGAGCTAGAAGAACAGGATGATAAGTTTATTATTGACCATGAAGAACTAGGGCAATATAAAGATAAATTTGAAAATTGGAAAGGACCAACAAAATAAAAAAGGAGAGTGTAATTATGAATAATGAGGAATATAAAAATCACGGTTGTATGTTTGGATTAGGACAACCCAATGATGCTTTTGCCGAATATTTTAGTGGACAAAATATTCAATAATGAAACAATAAGGACAGTTTGGGATAAAGAAAGTGAAAAATATTATATTAGTGTAGTTGATATAATAGGTATTGTTTCAGAAAGTAATAATCCACAGACGTATTGGAGAGTACTTAAAAAGAGATTAAAAGATGAAGGAAATGAAACCGTTACAAATTGTAACGCTTTGAAATTAAAAGCACAAGATGGTAAATATAGTTTAACTGATGTTGTTGACATTGAAGGAATGTTTCGAATAATTGAAAGTGTTCCGAGTAAGAATGCAGAACCTATAAAGCAATGGTTGGAAAAACTTGGAAGTGGAAGAATTGCTAAAAATACTCGCAATCATTTAGAAGAAGAACTTCATAAATCAGTCATAAGCAATCAAAATAATCTGAACTATCAATATTTAGAAGAAAAAGAAAAATTAGAAAATATAAAAATAAATTCAAACGATATTTAATTGAATAATCAGAGAAAACCTGTTATTATATCAATATTTAAATTGAAAGAAAAAGGAAAACTATAGGTGGAATATGCAAGACAATATTATTAGAAATAGGTATTATGAGATAACAAATAATGATAAGCCTTATGCGTATATTAGAGTAAAAAAAGATTTTTATTTCGAAGGATATTTAGCTGAAGAAAAGAGTTTAATTGTTGGTTATTTTGAGTTTTATAACTCATTAAAATATTTTACTTTTAATGAAGTGCCTCTACCAAGTTTTATAATTGTTCCTAAAAAGAAAGATTTTTCTTTAGACACTCAAGGAGTATTAGATGAAGAATATTCTTTGTATACGAGTGATATGGATGAAGACTTTTATGTTTTCTGTAAAGATGAGTTTATTTCTAATTTGCAAATTCAAGAAATAAAAAGTGAAAATATTATGAAAGATGTGAATTATGTCATTAGAAGTTTTATTAGAAGCTTGGATTCCAAAAGAAAATTCGGTTATGAATGTATTCAACATCAACGTTATAATCATTTAAAAAAATTAACTAAGGATTTAAAATATATTGATAAAACAGAAGCAGAAATAACAGATGAAACCGTAAATGATTTGTTACTATATTTAGAAGTTTTAAATCCTCAAAAGCCAACTACAAAGAAACAATACAAAAAGAAAATAAAACAAAAAAATAACTGACGCACCATATGATGGCTATCAGTACTAGCTATTTATAGTTATAAAGTATTCTTATAAAAAACACAAATGAAATTCCTTTTTATTTGTAATATTACGAATTTTTACATGTCTGAAATAAAAATTTGTAACTCTTTATTGACGAAAGAAGCAAAAAGAAGTTATTCTGACAATAGAGGAGGATAGAAATGGAAGAGAAGAAAAGTAATCGTGGTTTAGTTATTGCTTTAGTTCTTTTTATTGTTTTATCTCTTGGTCTAGGAGGTTATATTGTTTATAATCAATTTCTTAATGAGCCAAAAGATAATTCGAATGAAGTAAGTGAAGATACGCAAAAGGAAGAAGAAAGTGATATAGAAGAAGAGGAACAAACACCAATTAGTGTTGTTGACTTTTTCTTTGACAGTGTGGCAATTGTTAAAGATGGTGAAGTTTATGTAAATGTTTATGGTACAACTTCACAAATAGATGACTTATTTGGAGCAGGAACTTTTCAAACTTTAGTGGCAACACGAGGAACCTATCAAGAGTATACTTTCGATCATTTTGAATACAGCTTCTATGACAATAGTACTTTTAATGGTATGAAGTTAAATGCAAGTAATGTAGATAAAGTTTACTCTTTCGCTTATGGACAAGTTATAGAAAATAACTATGGTTTGATTTTACTCAACAAAGATAAAACGTTATCAATGATTTCACTTTATTCTTTAATTACTGGTAAAGCTGATGTTACACCGATATCTGGATTATCTAATATAGAAAGTGTAATTACAGAAAGTACTAGTTCAATGAATACTTATGCTATAACCCAAACTGGAGAAAAAATCAATTTAGCTGATTATATACCAAGTGACTATCAACAATTTTAAAAGAAGAAGACCATCTGAAAATAAATTCGATGGTCTTGCATTCTGAAGTAATCACAAAAAAACATTATTCCGACTTCAAGAAGAGTAATGTTTTTTTAGTATTTCTACTTCTTTTTTATTGCAATAGATAAGTAAGCAATTGTTGCACCTACTAGAATAAAGAAACCATATAAAACACTTTCTTCATGTAGTGCTGGAACTAGGTAGTAAAGAAGTATAAAGATGACTGCAAATACTGCTGTCCAAATTGCATCACTAAATTTTTTCATCAAAGCACTTCTTCCTTTTCTTATATAGAAATTTTATCATTTTGAAATCTTCATGTCAATTTTCCTCTCTTTTTATAAGTATGATATTCTTTGTCTTTATATTCTTTTGGCAAAAACGATAAGAAATTGGTCTGGATTAAAAAGACAGGTTTGTAGTAATAAAATATGGTCATCTGTTGTAATTTTTTCTTGAGTATCAAATAAAGCTTTTGCTCGCATTTTTTCTACATGATTTAAAAACTCTTCGCCTTTTAAAGAAATAATCATATGTTCCTCACTATCTTTAGGAACAAGACTTACAGCAAAAACTTGATAGTTATAACGATTTTTATCTGTTTTTATTATGATATCACGATGCTTTTGAAAGAAGCTTTCCTCTTGATATTGTTCTAATTTTCCAAATGGAATATCTTGGTAATTAGAATTGTGGCCATAAATATTTAATTGATTTGCTTCATCGATATCTAGTGTTCGATAATCCATGAAAATAGCTCCTAAAATGGTTTCCTTCTTATAAAGGTCATGGTCTAAATAATAAGTATTATCGTTTCCTTTAACGATAAGTTCTTTTAAGTCAAGAGAAGGAATTTGAAGTTCAAGAGCAATATCTTGATTTTGATATAGATTTCGAAGGGCAGGAAGATTACTTTTGTAATTTTGTTCTGGTGCTTCTTTTTGCTTTTCTTCTTTTATCTCTAACTCTCTCTTTTGGTTTTCTTTTTTGGAAGAAGCATGATTAAAAAAGAAGAAACAACTTCCTAGAAATAAAGAAATTACTAGAATAAAAAGGATAATGCTTTTCTTCTTTAGTTTTCTTTTCTTTACCACAATGCATCACCAATTCTAGTGTAGCAAACTCACCTTAAAAAGTCTACCAGCATCTTTGATACTGATGGCTCTACAACCAATAACGGTTTTGGGTACAAATATTATATAATGGAAGCAAATAAATGGTAAAGGTGTGATGTGAATGAAAAACAAAAGAGCAAAAAAGGTAGGAAAGAGTTTTGCTTTTTCTCTTGTTTTTGTAACTCTTTTAGTAGGAGCTATTTTTTCAATTGTTCCTAAAGTTTGGGCAGAACCTGTAGTGACTGAGGTTCGACCTGGTGCTGGGACACTACAACAAGCTGTTTTGAATGCAAACCCAGGAGATACTTTAAAATTAAAAGCTGGGTCTTATACAGGTGGTGGAACTGATAAGACTGTCACCATTGATAAGGAGTTGACCATTTTAGGAGAAGGTGGACTTCGTTCAAGTACAATTATTGATGTACCAATTGTAGTTCAAACTCCTTCAAAAGTAAAAATTGCAAACTTTTCTTCTTCAAGTCAAACAGTTGAACCAAATTTTGTTTTTATTAAAACAGTAGGAAAAGTGAATTTAGAAATTGAAAATGCTTATATTTGGGGAATTTTTAGAGGAACGAATTTCCCAATTCATAATGCAACAGTCATTGAGGTTACAAAAGGTAGTGATGTGACTTCTTCAAGTGAAAAGGCAAGTGATACTGACCGTTCACAAATTACAGTGAGAAATAGTATATTTGTTAAACCTATGGTTTATAGAGGAATTTCTATAGAAGCTTCTAATACAACAATGAACCTCTATCAAACAGAAGTAACTGGAAGAGTAGCTGCATCACTTGTAGATGGAAAACATAATGTTTTAAATGTCTTAGATAACTCTAATTTAGAAGGACTTTCAAATCGTTATACAGATAATGAAGTTGTTCAAATTCAAAATCAACAAGATTTAACTCTTCATGTAGACCATTCTACAATTATTGGAAATGTTCCTAAAGGAAATATCTCTTCTAAGCTCATTTCATTTAGTGAAACAGGAGTAAAAAGTACAAATGTTAAAATTGAGCTTCAAAATGGAAGTCAAATCATTGATGAGGATGAACAGAATGCTTTAAGCAATACTAGTTCAGCCATTCATTTTAGAAGTGATAGTCAAGCAAGTGATAACAATGTTGTTACAGTAGATAAAACTTCAGGAATGTATCTTTCTGTTCTTAGTAATAAAACTTATCAAGAAATAGAAAGAAAGCCTCTTGATGTTAGTCGTAAGTATAGCAAAGTAACAAATGGCGCAGTCATTGGAATTTATGATAGTGATAGAAATGGAACAATTCAAGTTTATGATAATGAGAGTGCCATCAGAGAATTAACTCAAGATAAATACATCAAGAAAGAAGGATTTAATTTTAAAGGTTGGTACAAGACTTTTGAAAATGATGAATATAAAGACGAATATCAAAAAGTAGGAGGCAATTATCCTCCTGCGACAAGTCAAGTAAATATGGATTTGTATGCAAAGTTTGCTGAAGTTTTACGAGTTATAGTCAAAAATGCTTTTGGAAAAGATGGTGTTTATTTAGACGGTGACTATCGAGTTGAAAAAGGTCAAACCATTAGTGAAAGTGACGATAGCAAAAATATTAAAGATGCTTTAGAACGGGTCAAAGTAAAAGAAGGTCAAGAATTTAGAGGATTTGTGATTTATAATTCTCATGGAAACTTAACCTATGAACTTGAAAGAGAAAAAGAGCTTACTGATGAATTAAGAATGACAGAAGACTGTACTATTGAAGCAATTCACCAGGTTAAAGTTACAATTAACGGTGACGTGTTCTATATTGATGCAGGAGAGACTTTAAAAGACATTCAAAATCAAGATGCTCAAAAGTATGAAGATGCGAAGATGAAAAACAGTGATGGTCGGATTTTCTCAAGATTTGTAAGAAAAGATACCGATGAGACAGTAAGTGAGGAAGAAGGTATCCCTGTAAATACAGAGCTTGTTTCAAAATATTTCTATCAAGTTACAATTGATGGGACTTCTTATCAACTTGAAGAAGGATTAACTCTAAATTCAAGTGATGAAATCAAAGAAGCTCTAAATCAAATTTCTTCTGAAATAAAAGGTAGAAGCTTCTCTAAATTTGTTGAGAAAGAAGATAGTGAAAAGAAAAAAATTGACCCAGATAAAGATAAAATCTCAAAGGATTTAGAACTTGTGGCAATTTATACCATTCGAGTTCGATTATTAGGAAAAGGCGAACCTAAAGACTATATTATCGAAGCAGGAAGTAATTTAAAAAGTTTAAAACAAGATAGTGACGTTTTAGAAAGTTTAGATAGCGTTTCAGAAAACTTAGAAACTGATAAGAATTTTGATGGATTTGTCGCAACTTATGATGAAATTTCTATGGATTCTATTGTTTTTGATAAGAATAATTCAACTCCTAAAGAAACTTTAAAACAACAAGTTCTAGAGCAAGCATTTGAATACAATGTAACGATTTATGTAAGAAGTAATATTGAAGTTAAAATCAATGGTGTTTCCTTTGAGATGAACTCAGGTGAAAGCTTGAAGGCAGCTATTTTAGACCAAGCTGATGAAGACCTGAAAGAGGAATATCGCCAAGCTAAATATGGTGAAAAAGAAGAAAACCGTTTCTATAAATTTGTTGTGGAAGGTGACAAAACAGAAAAAGAAGTAACAGAAGAGGATGTCTTTGAAAGTTCTACTTCACTTCTATCAAAATACTTTGTATTCATTACTATTGACGATGAACGTGAAAATGTAGGTGGTACTTATAAATTAGAGGAAAACACACTTCTTGATGACTTGGTTGATGAAGCAGGAAAGAATGCTTTAACTGCTTTAAGATATGATATAGTGACATCTAGGGAAGATGAAACAGAAAACTTACATTTTGAAAAACTTGTAAATCAAGATAATGAACCTATTGAAGAAGATAAGAAAATTCAAAAAGATATGACCATTAAAGGATTATATCATTATGACGTAACAGTTGTAAGAGACTATGATAATCCTGTTTATGATGCCCATGGTGTTCAAGGACTTAAGGTTTATCGAAATCAAACTTTAAAAACAATTGAAACAGATTTAAAGAAAGCTTTAGAAGAATTAGAAGCATCCGTTAATCAGAATGAAAAGAGAAAATTCTATTCTTATGTTGAAGAAAATACAGAACGAGAGTTTTCAAATGTGGAAGATATCTTAAATGAGGCTTTCAATACACACCTTTATATTCAAGCAAAAGTTGCTCACAAAGTTAAAATTGGAAGTGTTGAAGACTACGTTGTTGAAGGTGGTACTCTTAAGGAAAGTTCAAAATTACTAGAAGCACTTGAAGAATTAAAGAACGATACGGAAAAAGAAGTCGCTCAAATCATTGTGAATGGTAAAGCATATGAAAAAGATGAAGTTACAGGAGATACTGTTATCGATGGTTATACTGAAATTTCTGCGACTTATCAAGCAAAGGTAACCATTAACGGAGAAGAATATTTCTTACCTCTAGGTGGAAAATTGAGTGATTTAAGTGAAAGACAAACAGAAATTGATGCATCTCTTACTGCCTTAGAACAACAAGTTACAAACGAAGGATACCATTTTACAGGATATTATGTAGATGGAGAAAGTACTGTTTTCGATATAGATAGTATCAAAGAGCAAACTTTTTCTAAGAATGTAACAATTAAAGCAAAATATAATGTTCAAGTAAGTATTCAAGGAGCAACAGATATAAAGACTTTTGAAATTGAAACAAATGATACTTTAGAACAAGTCAAGGCTTTTAATCCTACAGATTATGAAAATGTTACAAAGAAAGAAAATAGAACATTCTTATATTTTGTAGTTGATGATACTGATAAAACCATTCTTAAAGATAATGATACAAAATATCACTTTACTAAAAATACAACTTTAACTGCAGTCTTTGCGGTTACTGTAAAAATTGGTGAAGAAGAATATTTACTTAAAGAGGGCGAGCCATTATCAAGTAATGCTGATATTGTAGAGGCCTTAAAGGGTTTCGAGAAAAAAGATAAGACTTTAGTGTCTTATAGTACTGACAAGGGAGATACTATTTCAGTAGAAGAGTTGAATAATCAAACAGATATTGGAATTACAGATAACATTACAATTACTCCAAAGTATATGATTACAGTTGAAATAGAAGATGGAGAAGTCTTTAAAACAGTTGTTGATGAACATACTAAGTTAAAAGATATTCCATATCAAAAACCTGAGAAATTTAGACGTTTTGAAGATGCTGTAACAAAAGAAGAAGTCGATGAAGAACAAGAATTAACGAAAAATACGAAGTTAAAGGTTATTTATGGAATTACTGTTACAGTCAATGAACATGAGTATCAATTAGATTCTTTCCAAACTTTTGCGGACTTAAAGAAAAATCCTGCAGCAGAAGAAGATTTGAAAGAGCTTAAAGAAAACATTCCAACAGGTAAATCTGCCTTTAGTAGATTTATCTATGAAAATGAAAAGAATGAGAAAATCGAGGTAAAAGATGATACGATCTTTACTAAGGATACGATTATTCTTCCTAAGTATAAAGTAGAAGTTACAGTCACTTATTTCGATGAAGGAACAGAAGATGAGCTTATCAAATTAGAGTTAGAGGAAGATACGACTTTAAGTGAGTTATCAAGCGATGAGTTAGAACTATTAAATCAAAAGCTACAAGAAGTTGAAGAACAATTGGAGCAAGCAGGAAAGCATAACTTTAAATTTTCTAAGTTTGTCTTGGAAAATGGAGAGAAAGTTGATATTCAAGCAACTAAGTTTAATGAAGCAACTAAAATAGAGGCTGTGTTTGAATATAAAGAAGAACCTACTCCAGTTGAACCTAGTAATCCTGATGATTATCCATATCAAGAACAAGCACCAAATACAGGAATTAAGAAAGCATCATCAAGTATGGATATGATAATTGAAACTATTACTTTCATTCTTATAGCATTAGGTAGCGGTGTAGTTGTTTATAAAAAGAAGGAAAGTAGAAATTAGTATAGTTGAAGAAAAGCGATGGAAGAGATTCCGTTGCTTTTTAACTTTTATTAGAAGTTAAAGGAGTACAAAGATAATCCATTTAATGATACACTAAAGAAGAATAGACGAATAACGGTGATAGAAATTGGATGGTGAATGCGACCAACCCATGGCTTGATCGTGGTGGTCAAGCTGAGAACGAAGCGGAAGCAGGTTCTTTCACATTCAACAATGCACATGGTGGTGTGTATAATATGGTTTCGTTCCGCCAAAGTAAGATTACAAGTAAAAATAAGATAATTTGTAAAGTCTATTTATGAGAAAAAAGGAAAGTAAGATGAGTAGCTCTATGCCAAAATCTTGCTTTTTAGTTTGTAAAAAATTTTTTAGGGTTTTTTTGAAAAAATATATGCTTAATTTTCATAAATCGGGGGGGGTACTTTTATTAAGTTATAATGGCACTAGAATGAGGTGCTATATGAGAACATTAAGGTTATTTCTAAAGAGAATGAAGGTAGAAAAAAGCTATTTAATCGTAATAGCAATATTAAGTGTTTTTATAGTAATAGGATATGCAAGTTATGCCATGTTTACAGTAAACAAAGAGCAAAAACAAGCAATAAGAATTATTACTGGAACGCTAACAGGTGAATTAAAAGTTGATAATGTTGAAGCAGATAGGTTAGTAGTAAATCAAGGAGAAACAAAAGAGTTCACAATTACCTTAAGAAATAATAATGATAGAACTGCAAGATATCTTCTTTATTATATAGGAACACTACCTGAAGGATTAGAAGCAGGATACGTAGTAGAAGAAGGAATTCAAATACCTCCTGAAAATAAAGGAAGAAATATAACAGTAGGAACAACAGAAACATATAAGATAAAAGTGAAAAATGGTACAACGAGTAGTCAAACAATACAACTCAAATTAGACTTAGGACTAGAAAAATTTGATTTAACAGTTCCAAATAATGAACACTTGTTTGAAAAATATAAAACAGGAACAGAATTATTTTTATTAAATCATGTTAATTCTGAAAATTCAGAATTCAATGATAGCACTAAGGATAAAATGTTTGTATATCATCATGAAGAAACAGAACAACAAAAAGGATGGAGTGAAGAAGAATTAACAGATTATCGTTATATTGGTGCTAATCCCAATAATTGGATTTCATTTAATGGTGGTACATGGAGGATTATAGGAGTGTTCACAGTTGAAAACGAAAATGGAAAAAAAGAAAAAAGAATGAAACTAATAAGAAACGTTAATATTACAAATATTTCGTATGATAATAAGCCAAATGGAACTGGTTCTTCAGAAAGTAGTGATAGTAGTAACGACTGGACAGATGCAAGACTTATGATGCTATTAAATCCAGGGTACGAAGATAATCCCTTGGCAATAGGTGGAAGTCTATATTGGAATAGACAAAGTGGTAAGTGTCCTTATGGTAAAGAAGACAGAACAGCAGACTGTGATTTTACAAATGCTGGATTTCTACCAGAATATCAAGAAATAATTGCTTCAACAAAATGGTACTTAGGAGGAAATTTTGGTCTAAACAAACCATCTGAAGTTTATAATGAGGAAAGAGGTACAAATACTTGTTATACAGAAGGAAATTGTCTGAAAGAACGTCAAGTAAATTGGATAGGAAAAGTCGGTCTTATGTATGTAAGTGACTATGGTTATGCAACAAGCGGTAGTTCAACTGTAAGTAAAGAAGAATGTTTGGATACTTTATTAAGCAATTGGTCTGACAAACAAGACTGTGTTAGTAATAATTGGTTGTTTAAAGAAAATCTTCAAGAATGGACATTAAATAATAAGAATACAAACAGTTATCATGTTGCTTATATAAATGAAATCGGCAAAGTCGCATGGAGAAGTGCGTATTATGATGGTAAGATAAACAATATGCGTCCAGCAATATATCTTATATCAGATATCCAAATTACCGGTACGGGTTCAAAAGACGACCCATTTGTCTTCACAAAATAATCAATACTACTCCATACTTATTCTTCCAAAATCATTGCTATTTATTGATTTTATAGTATAACTATAAGTGTCTAGGACTGATAGCCATTATTGGTGCATCAGTTTTTTTAATTTCTTTGCAATAATTGTGATACAATGAATATAAAATAAAAAGAAAAAACTATAATAAACTAGAAGTGAGGATGTTATGAACAAATTTGAAACAATTAGAAAAGCAAGTATTTTGGGAATTATTGGAAATTTATTTCTACTAATTATTAAAGGAGTAGTAGGCTTTATTACCAATAGTCAAGCAATGATAGCAGATGCCTTTAATAGTGCAGGTGATATATTTTCATCAATTATGACATTTATTGGAAATCGAATTGCTTCAAAACCTAGAGATGAAGACCATCATTTAGGACATGGTAAAGCTGAATATATTTATTCAATGCTAATTAGTATTGCTATGGCTATGCTCGCTTTAGAAGTATTTAAAAGTTCCTTGATTGCTCTTCTTTTTGGAAGCCATTATACCTTTTCTTTATGGTTGGTCTTTGTTTGTATTATTACCATTTTTATTAAACTTCTTTTATTCCTTTATACTCATAAACTTAGTAAGAAGTATAAAAATTTATTGATAGAAGCTAATGCAAAAGACCATAGAAACGACTGTGTCATCACATTCTTTAATCTTGTTGCTTGCTTATTAAGTCTAGGTGGTATCACATTTATAGATAGTATTGTAGGAATGTTTATTGGTCTTTGGATTTTTCTATCAGCTCTTAAAATTTTCTTAGAAAGTTATGATGTTTTAATGGATAAAGCCATTGATGAAAGTACAAAAAATCAAGTTTTAGAACTAGTAAGAAGTCATAAAGAAATTTTAAAAGTGAATCACTTTAATGCAACTCCAGTAGGGTATCAATATCAAATTTCTTTTACCATTTTTGTTGATGGAAATTTATCTACTTTTGAAAGCCATGATATTGCTAATCATTTAGAAAAAGAAATTGCTAAAAAAATTTCGGAAATTTATTTAACAGTCATTCATGTAAATCCTCAAAAAGTAGACAAAGAAAAACGAAGCTAAGTGCCTCGTTTTTTACTTTTATTCAATTTCGATTTGTTTTTTAGTTTGTTCTTTTTGTTCTTTAGGAACACTGATTTTTAAGACCCCATCTTTAAAAGATGCTTTGATTTCGTCTTCTTCTATATCGCCAATATAAAATCTTCTTTGCATTTGTCCATAAAATCTTTCTTGACGAATAAAGTCTTTCTTTTCTTCATTTTCGCTTTGTTCTTTAGAAGCAGAAATGGTTAGATATCCATCATTGCATTCTATTTTAATATCTCCTTTATCAAATCCTGGAACATCAGCTTCAATATGAATAAGTCCATCCTTTTCATACACGTCACACTTCATCATTAGAGAATCTTTAGTATCAAAGAAATCGTCAAAGAAGTGGTCTAAATAAAATTTTCTTGGTAACATAATCGTTATCCCTTCCTTTCATTTTCAGTTATAGCACCACTTTTAGCACTTGTCAATAGTGTTTGCTAAAAAATGTTCAAAACAATACTTCAAAAAACGACAAAAACCGTATATAATAATGAAAGAAGGTGATTGTCCATGGAAAAAATTACAATCGTTGGTTGTGGAGCTTATGGACTTGCTCTTGCAACAGTATTACATTCAAAAAATCAAGTAACAGTCTATACGAAGTTTGAAGAGGAAAAAGAAGAAGTCTTAAAAACACATCAAAGAAGTCAAATTCTTCCTGGCGTTTTACTTCCTGATTTTAAGGTGACTTGTAGAAAAGAAGATATAGAAGAAAGCGATATCCTTATTTTAGCAGTTCCTTTTCCTTATTTAGAAGAAACTTTTGTAAGCCTTGCGTCATATCTTTCCAAGGATACTCTTGTTGTTGTAGCTTCTAAAGGAATGGATGAAAAAACAGGGAAAACAGCCTATGAGCTTTTATCTTCTTTGACATCTCTTCCTATATTAGTGTTATCAGGTCCTTCGTTTGCCATTGATTTGGCTTTATTTGAACCAACCGTTTTAACAATTGGTGCTGTGGAACAAACTCAGTTTGACCGACTGAAAGGCTGTTTTACAAATTCTGTTTTTTTAGAATATACTCCTGATATATTAGGTGTTTCTTACTGTGGGGCTTTTAAAAATGTTTTTGCAATACTTTATGGTTATTTGGAAGGAAAAAACATATCCACTACAACAAAGTCTGCGATATTATATCGTTCTTTACTTGAATTAAATCACCTATTAAAACAATGTGGATGTATGGAAAATAGTATCCTTACCGCTTCTGGAATTGCTGATTTTTATATGACTTGTGAAAGCAAGAAAAGTAGAAACCATACCTTTGGTGTTTTATTAGCTACAAAGTCTAGAGAAGAAATCGAAAATTACCTAAAAGAAACAACTGTGGAGGGAGTAACGACGTTAAAAGCTTGCCTTACCTTAATCCAAAAGAAAAATATCACTTCTCCTATATTTGAATTATTACAAGGTTTAGTTCAAGGTAAAATGGTTACTGCTCAAGAAATCTTAGAGGCTTTATCTAGATGAGTGCTTACATTGAACCCATTATTAGTGCTTGCCTAGTTTTTCCACTACTTGCTTTTTTGATAACCATTCCATATTTAATTTAACGCGTTGTGCTAGTTAAATTGGAAACATA
>CANQWT010000021.1 GCA_947627635.1 uncultured Bacilli bacterium | reverse complement strand
AGATGCTTATAACACATGGCGTGAAGTAGGACTTTTAGAAGACCATATTATCAAATTAGATGGAAATTTTTGGGAAATAGGTGAAGGACCTTGTGGACCAGATAGTGAGATTTTCTATGACCGTGGAGAAAAATATGACCATGATGGAACAGCTTTAGAGAAATTTAAGCATGATGAAGACCAAGAACGTTATATTGAAATTTGGAACAATGTCTTTAGTCAGTTCAACTCCAAAGAGGGTGTTGCCCGTGAAAAATATAAAGAACTACCTCACAAAAATATTGATACTGGTGCAGGATTAGAAAGATGGTGTACAATTTTCCAAGAAGTAGATAGTCCTTTTGAAACAGACTTATTCCAACCAATTATTCATAAAATCGAAGATATGACAGGCATTCTTTATGATGGACAAACTCCATTTAAAGTCATTGCTGACCACATGAAGACAATTACATTTGCATTATCAGATGGGGCTGTTTTTGAAAATGTTGGACGAGGATATGTTTTAAGAAGACTTTTAAGAAGAAGTGTTCGTTATGGAAAACAATTAGGATTTAGAGAACCTTTCCTTTATAAGTTAGTTTCTACTGTAATTGCTCTTATGAAGGAAGCCTATCCTTATTTAGTAGAAAAACGTGCTGTTGTAGAAACTCTTGTTTTAGAAGAAGAAAAGCTATTCTTAAAAACCTTAGAGGCAGGGGAAAAACGTCTTTTAGAACTCACTAAAGAAAGTCATGATGGAACGATTAGTGGAAATGATGCCTTTAAACTCTATGATACATATGGTTTTCCTTTTGAACTTACAGAAGAGTATCTCCATGAATTAGGGTTTACAACTTCGAAAGAAGAATTTGATAAATATATGATGGAAGCAAGGGAAATTGCGAAGAAAAATTCAAGAACCAAAACACAAATGGCAAGTCAAAAGAAAGTTTTGTTAGATTTTAAGAAAGAATCCACTTTTGTCTATGGTCTTTATCGCTTGAAAAGTAGTGTTTTAGCAATTGTTTCTAAAGATAGTTTGGAGAAAAAACTAGACCATGATGGCTATATCATTTTGAAGAGAACTTGCTTTTATTCAGAAGCAGGAGGACAAGTATCTGATACAGGAATGATTATTGGTAAAAACTTTAAAGCTAGAGTTGTTGATGTTTTTAAAGGACCAAATGGACAACACATTCATAAAATTCGGCTTTTAGATGGTGTAATTCAAACTGGAGATGAGTGTGAAGCTATTGTTGACCAAGAACGAAGAAAAGCAATAGAAGCCAACCATAGTGCAGTTCACATGCTTCATTATGCTTTACAAACCGTTGTAGATAAAGATATTCGCCAAGCAGGAAGTTATGTCGATGATATGCGTCTTCGCTTAGATTTTACTTATTCTGGAAAAATGACTGATGATAAAATTATCGCAGTAGAAGATGCTGTCAACGAACAAATTCAAAAGGGAAACATTGTCTCTACAGAAGTGATGCCTCTTGAGAAAGCCAAAGAGTTAGGAGCTATGGCTTTGTTTACAGAAAAATATGGCAAGGAAGTCAGAGTGGTTAAAATGGGCAAATCCATTGAACTTTGTGGAGGAACTCATTTGAGCAATACCAGTAAAGCACTTCGTTTTGCCATCTTCTCTTGTGAATCTAAGGGAAGTAATGTTTACCGTATTGAAGCTTGTACGAAAGACCGCGTAGAAACAACAATGTTTGATGCGATTAAACCTTATAATGATGAGATGATGAAACTGCTAATGAAAGCAAGAGAAATTATTGAAAGTGCAGGAAAAGAAGGAATAAAGTTGACTTTCGATGTGGATATTGACCATTCTAAACCTCTTTCTTATAAAGATATCGTCTTTAATCAAAATGAGCTTTCTTATGTTCAGACTGAAGTCAAGATGCTTGAGAAGAAATACAATGAAGAAAAAGAAAAACAGAGCCTATCACAACTGGATACTTATCTTGAACAAAAGGAAGAAATTGGTAAAATTCCACTATTGTATTTAACCTTTGATGATGTCGAAATTCCACTATTAAAAGTGATTATGGATGCTTTAGCAAACAAACTTGAAAATGGAGTTGTCTTTATTATCAACCAAAGAAAAGATGACAGTGTCAATTTCTTATGTAGAAGTTCTAATAAAAATGTGAATGCTGGGTATTTAGTTAAAAATGCCAGTCAACTTGAAAATGGAAATGGGGGAGGAAGTATGACTTTTGCACAAGGTGGAGGCAAAAGTAGTAGTCATTTGAAAGAAGTTCGAGAGCTTGTTGAAGAAGCTTTACGAAAGGAAATTTTTTCGTGATTTACACACTTGTAGGTCCAAGTTATTTATTTCAAGCGAAAGTGGAAGAACTGATTTTAGAAAACCACTTTCAAGAAGAAGAGAGATTTTCTTATGATATCGCAGAAACCTCTCTTTTTGCCATTTTAGAAAATATCAATACCATTTCCTTTTTATCCCCTAAAAAAGTTGTTTTTTTAAAAGAAGCTTTCTTTTTAGGAGGAGAAGAGAAGCGAAAGTTATCCAGTGAAGAAGTGGAAGAAGTACTTTCTTACTTTTCTCATCCATCCCCTGATGTGTTGCTGATTTTAGGAGTGGAAAAATTAGATGAACGAAAGAAAAAGCTTATCAAAGTAGTCAAGGAAAAGACAAAGGTTTTGTCATTACAAGAAAATATAAAAGACCAAATCAAAACATTATTTCAAGGATATACTTTAGAAAAAGGTGTGATAGAGCTTTTAGAAAAGGCTGTTCAAGGGGAAGAAGCAAGACTACCCTTAGAGTGTGATAAATTAAAACTATATAAAATAGAAACAAAAGAAATTACCAAAGAGGATGTGCAAGAACTTGTGTTGTTTGCTCTTCCAAATCAGGAGGAAGTGTTGTTTGCTTTTTCAAGATGCCTTGCATCTAGGGATAAGAAAGGTGCTTATCAAAACTATCAGTTCTTAGAACAGATGGGAGTAGATGCTCTTTCCTTAATGGGGCTTTTAGAAAGCCAGTTTCGAACACTTTATCAAGTTAAAGTTTTAATGGACAAGAGAATGAAAAAAGATGAAATTGCTTCTACTTTAGGCTACCATCCTTTTAGAGTTCAAAAGACGATGGAATTAGTAAGACTATTCTCCTTACGAGCTATAAAGTCTTATCTTTATCTCATTCAAGAGTTAGATTATAAAATGAAAAGTGGACAAATTGATGTGAATTTGTTAGTAGATTTACTCATTATGCGTGTATAATAAAAATAGGAGGGCATTATGTTAAAGGTTGAAAATATTTATAAAAACTATGGAAGTGTAAAGGCTTTAAGAGGTCTTTCTTTTGAATGCCAAGAAGGAGAAATCTTTGGACTATTAGGAGAAAATGGGGCAGGAAAGACAACAACATTTCGAATTATTATGGGACTTGTTGGAGCTAATCAAGGTACTGTTACTCTTGATGGAATGCCAATTGACTATTCTAAAACAGATCAAATCGGTTTTGTAACGGAAGAGAGAAGCTTACTTACAAAGTTAACTGTAGAAGAACAAGCACAGTTTTATGGAGCTTTAAAAGGAATGAATGAACAAGAAGTAGATAAGGCTTTGACGTTTTGGTTAAAACGTTTTGAAATAGAAGAGTATCGATATCGTAAAATTAAAGAACTTTCTAAAGGAAATCAACAGAAAATTCAATTTCTATGTGCAGTGATGAACCATCCTAAACTTTTAATTTTAGATGAGCCATTCACAGGACTTGACCCTATCAATGTGAAATTGTTGAAAGATGCAATTTATGATTTAAAAAAAGAGGGATGCATGATTATCTTCTCTTCTCATCAAATGGAATATATTGAAGAATTTTGTGAAAAACTAGTGATTTTAGTAAAAGGAAAACCTATTCTAAAAGGAAGCTTAAAAGAAGTCAAACAACAATATGGTATTAAACGAGTTGAAGTAGTTGGTGATGTAACTTCTTCTGATTTTCAAAACATCAAAGGGGTCGAAAAAGTAGATGCCCTTCAAGATAAGTTTATTTTACATATTACAGGTGAAGAAGTTGTTCCTCGGATTTTTAAGGCAATTAAAGAGAAAAAAATTCGTAAGTTTGAAGCAATGGAACCTACCTTGAATGAGATATTTATTGAGAAAGTAGGTGAAGCAAAATGAGCCATAAATTTTGGTATTTAACAAAAATGAGTTTGTTTAAAAAGATAAAGTCAAAGTGGTTTTTAGGAGTAAACATTATTTTCTTTCTAGCCATAGTCATTCTTGTCAATATGGATGGAATTGTGAAATTTTTTGGCGGAGACTTTGAAAATCAACAAACGATTATTATTTTAGATGAAACGAAAGAAGTCGCAAACTCTTTTACGTCTTTTTTGAAGTCTAATGCTTATACATCAGGAGAAAATGAACGTTATGAAATCAAAATCACTTCAAAAGAAGAAGATGAGGTGAAAAAGACTTTAGAAAAGGAGGATGCACTTTTAATTGTCTTCCAAGAAGATGCTTCCAATGGATTTAAAGTGAAGATGATTAGTCAAAACAAAATCAATGCATTGGATTATCAGATTTTTGTGCAGGCTATCAATCAAGTCAAGAGCAACTATCTTTTAGCAAAAATGAATGTGGATAGCAAGTTTCTTGAAAGTTTATCTGCACCAGTTGTAATCGATAGGGAAGTATTAAGTGATAAACAAGACGTAGATGAAGGAATGGAAACCATCATGAGTACAGTCTTTCCAACGATTATTCTACCATTTTTCATGTTGACCATTTTCTTAGTGCAGATGATTGGGGCAGATATTTGTGAAGAAAAAAGTACACGAAGTATGGAAGTTATTATTTCTAATGTTAGTGCGAAAGTTCATTTTGCTTCTAAAATTGTGGCAGCGAACTTGTTTGTTCTCATTCAAGGAGGATTATTATTACTCTTTGTTGCTTTAAGTTTTGTTGTTCGACATTTCTTTATGGGAGGAAGTGCTCTTTCTAGTTTAGCCGATACTTTTGGTGGCGTTTTAAATAGTCTTTCTTCAACAGGCTTCTTGGATAAAATTTGGTATTTTTTACCACTCTTATTCCTTTTGATGGTCGCATCTTTCATTTTATATTCACTTCTCGCAGGAATTCTTGCAAGTGTAACTACAAATATGGAGGACTTTCAACACATTCAAGCACCGATTATGATTGTTTCAGTGATTGGATATTATTTAGCTATCATGGCAGCAATGTTTGAAGGTAGTGTTTTTATTCATATCCTATCTTATGTGCCATTTCTTTCGAGCCTACTTTCTCCAGCCTTATTTGTATTAGGTGAAGTGAGTTTGTTTGACATGGTTCTATCTATTCTATTCACAGTCATTTTGATTTTCGTCTTTATCCGTTATGGAATGCGTATTTATAAAGCGGGAATTTTAAATTATTCTAATGAAAAAGTTTGGACAAGATTATTCAAAACGGTTAAGAATAAAGATATTTAAAATATAAGTTATTTTAAAAGAAAAAGAGGAAGTTCATTCTGTTCCTCTTTTCTTTATGCTAATTTCTTTTGTTTTTGTAGGGCTTTTTCTTTTTCAGGAATATCTACAATTTGATATGGATATTGAATTGTATCAACAAATTTTAAAGCATCATATGGAGCTAGAAATAAGCTCATGCCATTATAAAGTGGATGAAAAGCAAGTTGTGTTTCTTCTAATATCTCTTGGTCAATTAAAACTTCTAACTGATGTTTTTCATCATTTTGAAGAGAAAAAATTGAAACATTTCCTGGAGTTGTATCTAAAATGTCATTCATTTCTTGGGCACTTAAAAATTCTAGTTTTCGAAGGTCCAACTGAGCTTGTAAAGTTTTTAGGTCCACTTGTTTTGAATCTTTGACAATGATTAAAAATTTTCTTTTATCCCCACTTCGTTCTTGAAGAAGTAAGTTTTTACAAATACAGTAATCATCTCCAATATAATAGGCAAAACGTCTATAGTAATTTCTTGATTCATCACAACCTTTTACTTCTTTATGTTTGATGCAGTAGTTATAATGAATTCCTTTTTGAGATAAAGATTCAATAAAGGTTTTCGCAATTTCAATCCTTTCTAAAGTACTTTGACTAATTGGGTAATTTGGAAATACTTTCCATTTTTATCATTCCTTTCATAACAATATAAAAAGACTAGTTTTTTTGGGACGAAACTAGTCTTTGAATGATTATATATTCCGCGGTACCACCCAACTTGTCTACAATGTAGACCACTTTTTCGATTCTAATAAATCTAGTATTTGGTAACGGGATACCACCCGACTTAGCCTACTTGAGAAAAACTCTTTCGATAAGTAGCTCCAAAGTGTTCTTTCAATAAAGTTTTGTATCTAGCTTCCATCATCCTAGACTTGCTTTAACAAAGCTCTTTATTTACTTTTCTTTTTCATTGCTTGTTACTATTATTATATGCTCCTTTTGGAATATTTGTCAATTTTTTTGTTGAATTTGATAGTTTGTTTACTCAAAAGTATAGAATGGTAAAAAGACGATTCTTATTGGGAACCGTCTTTTTACATGAGGTAAACTAATATAAATATATGGTGCAAGGAAGGAGACTTGAACTCCCACGACTGTTATAGCCACTACCCCCTCAAAGTAGCGCGTCTACCGATTCCGCCATCCTTGCGAAGAACAAATTTAGTATAACAGAAAAATAAGCGTTTGTAAAAGATATTTTTACTTTTTTATTTTCATATTAAAAAGTAGTCTTAAAAAAACTTAGCAATTTTTGTTGACAAGTGCTAATGAAATGCATATACTAGTCTTAGCACTCCTGAAAAAGAGCTGCTAAAGGAAGTGATGTTCTTGTTAAGTAAACGACAATCACAAATACTAAAGTTGATTGTAGAACATTATATTAAGCTTGCAAAACCTGTAAGTTCTAATCAAATTTGTAAGGCAATAAGGTGTTCTAGTGCAACTGTTAGAAATGAGATGGTATCTCTTGAGGAAAAAGGACTTTTGGAAAAAACTCACACATCAAGTGGTAGAGTTCCAAGTGAAGAAGGATATCGTTATTATGTAGATTACTTATTAGAGCCAAAGAAAATGAATGGTGAAGATATGTTAAAGCTACAAATCATTTTCAAAAATCAACAATTAGAATTATCTGATTGTATTCAAAAAAGTTTACAAGTGATTAGTGACATGACATCTTATACAACTGTAGTTCTGGGAAAAACTTCTCATGAAAATCTATTAAAACAAATCGATGTAGTTCCACTAGATGATACAAATCTAATGGTTCTAGTTGTTACAGATAAGGGAAAAGTAGAACATAAAACAGTAACCATTGAAAATGTCAACTTAGAAGATGTTAAGAAAACAATCAATCTAGTAAATCGTTTAATAGTAGGAACTCCAATTGATGAAGTCAGTAGTAAATTAGAGTTTGAAATTAAACCAATTATTGGAAAATATGTCAAAGAACATGAAAAAATCTATAATGCGCTATATCATGTGTTCTCCGATTTTACTGCCCCTGATATCAATGTTGTAGGACGTAGTAAATTCTTAGAACAACCTGAGTTTGATAATGTGGAAAAAGTCAAGCATCTCTTTCATAAGTTAGAAGATGAAAACTTGATTACTGAGATTAAAGAAGACAGTGATAACAATATTCAAGTCTATATTGGTAGTGAAAATAATTTAGATGAAGAAGTAACTGTCATTAAAACACATTTCAAAACAGATAAAGATGAAGGTACAATTGCGATTATTGGACCTAAGAGAATGGAGTATGATAGAGTGCTTAGTCTATTAGAATACTTAAAAGATAATATAGAGAGGTAATTATGGAAGAAAATAAGAAACAAGAAGTAAAACAAGAGCCTTGTGCATGTAAGAACAAAGAAAATCACACTTGTAAATGCCATGAAAAACATGATGGAAAAGACAACAAGAAATGTATGAAAAAGCAAGATGAACAAATCAAAAAACTTGAGGAAGAAAAAAAAGAGTTTGAAGAAAAGATGAAATATGCTCAAGCAGAACTCATTAACTATCGAAAGCGAAAAGAAGAAGAAATGAGCCAAGCTCTTAAATATGCAAATCAAGATTTGATTTTAGAAATCTTACCAATTTTAGATAATTTTGAACGAGCAATATCTCTAGATGATAATAATCTAAGTGATGAATTGTCTAAGTTCTTACAAGGATTTAAATTGATGTATGCAACACTAAACGAAGTGTTAAAACAATTTGGTGTTACAGAAATAGATGCTTATCAAAAACCATTTGATGAGAGTAAAATGGAGGCTTTAATGGTCGACCATGATAAAAATTTCCAAGATGGACAAGTTTTGGAAGTCTTATTAAAAGGATATGAACTTAAGGATAGAGTTATCCGTCCATGTTCAGTCAAAGTCAATCAATTAGAAGGAGAGGATATAAATGAGTAAAATTATAGGAATTGACCTTGGTACAACAAATAGTTGTTGTGCAGTATTAGAAGCAGGAGATGCCAAAGTAATCGCAAATCCTGAAGGAGGAAGAACAACTCCATCAGTTGTTGCTTTCAAAGGAGATGAAAAAATTGTAGGAGATGCTGCGAAACGTCAAGCAATCACGAATAAAAATACAATTTCATCTATCAAACGTTTAATGGGAACGAAAGAAAAGAAAGAAATCAATGGTAAAAAGTATACACCTGAAGAGATTTCTGCCATGATTTTAAGCTATATCAAAGATTATGCAGAAAGTTATTTAGGAGAAAAAGTAGACCGTGCAGTCATTACTGTTCCAGCTTACTTTAATGATGCCCAAAGACAAGCTACTAAAAATGCAGGTAAAATCGCAGGACTAACAGTAGAGAGAATTATCAACGAGCCAACAGCTGCAGCTCTTGCTTATGGACTTGATAAACAAGATAAAAATCAAACAATTTTAGTATATGACCTTGGAGGAGGAACTTTCGATGTTTCTATCCTTGAGTTAGGAGATGGAGTTGTTGAAGTTAAATCTACAAATGGAAACAACCATTTAGGAGGAGATGACTTTGATAACTTATTGATGGACTACTTTATTGAAGAGTTCAAAAAGGAAAATGGAATTGATTTATCTAAAGATAAAATGGCAATGCAACGTCTTAAAGAAATTGCTGAAAAGGCTAAGAAAGATTTATCAGGAATGACATCAACTCAAGTGTCTGCACCATTTATTTCTCAAGGAGAAGATGGACCACTTCACTTAGATATGACTTTAACTCGTGCAAAGTTTGAAGATTTAATTCGTGATTTAGTAGAATCTACTCTTGAGAATGTTCGTCAAGCTATGAAAGATGCAAATATGAAAAAATCAGATATTGATAAGGTTATCTTTGTTGGAGGTTCTACTCGTATTCCATTAGTTTATGAAGTTGTTAAGAAAGAGCTTGGAAAAGAACCATCTCGTGAAGTAAATCCTGATGAAGTTGTAGCTATGGGTGCTGCCATTCAAGGTGGAGTTTTAACAGGAGACGTTAATGATATTGTGTTACTTGACGTTACACCACTTTCTCTTGGGCTTGAAACTTTAGGTGGAGTTATGACTACTCTAATTCCAAGAAATACAACCATTCCAACTTCAAAGAGTGAAGTCTTCTCAACTGCTGCTGATAATCAACCTGCTGTTGACGTTCATGTTTTACAAGGTGAGAGAAGTATGGCTGCTGATAACAAGACTTTAGGAAGATTCCAACTTACAAATATTCCACCTGCACCTCGTGGAGTTCCACAAATTGAAGTGAAGTTTGACATTGATGCAAACGGAATTGTAAATGTTACTGCTAAAGACCTTGGAACAGGAAAAGAACAATCTATTACAATTACAGCATCTACAACTCTTTCTGATGAAGAAGTAGAACGTATGATGAAAGAAGCAGAAGAAAATAAAGAAGCAGACCAAAAACGTAAAGAAGAAGCAGATACAAGAAATGATGCTGAACAAATGATTTTCCAAACTGAAAAGGCTATCAAAGATTTAGGAGATAAAGCAGATAAAAAAGAAGTTGAAGAAGCAGAAGACTTAATCAAAGATTTAAAAGAAGCTCTTGAAAAAGATGATATTGAAGAGATTAAGAAGAAAAAAGATGCTTTAACTGAAAAGGCTATGGGACTTGCTGCAAAAGTTTATGAAAATATTCAAAAAGAAAATGCAAGTAAAGAAGAACAAGAAGATACTTCTAAAAATTCCGATAGTCAAGATGTAAAAGATGCTGAATACGAAGAGAAGTAATATACTTTCTCTTCTTTTAAGGAAAAAGAACTTAAAGGAGAAGCTATGAAAAAAGAAAAAACAAGAAGTGAAATGAGAGAAGTAGATACTTGGGATTTATCTGATTTATACCCAAATGATGAGTTGTATGAAAAAGATTTACAAACAATCAAAGAAGATATTGAAAAAATTAAGACATTTAAAGATACATTTTTAGAAAATGTAGATAATTTTCTTGACTGTCTTAATTTAGAGACAAAGTTAAGTAGAGAATTATCAAAAGCTTTTATTTATGCAGGCCTTAAGTTAGATGAAGACCAAGGAAATAGTCAAAGTCAAGCAAGAAAAGGTAAAATAGAAGTCTTACAAAATGAAGCAGTTGCATCATCTTCCTTTATAAGACCTTGTATTTTAGAAGCAGATGAAAAAATTATCAAAACGTATTTAAAAGATGAGCGACTTAAAAATTATCGTCACACTATTTTAGATTTATTACGTTATAAAAATCATACTTTATCTTTAAAAGAAGAAAAACTTCTTGCAAATTTTGGAAATGTATTTTCAAATCATGATAAAACAGCTTCTTATTTAAGAAATGTAGATTTAGAATTTCAACCAGTCACGAATGAAAAAGGTGAAGAAGTAGAACTTACGAATAATAGTTATGCGAAACTAATTATTTCTAAAGATAGAGCTGTAAGAAAAGATGCTTTTCTAAAACTACACCAAGGATATGGTTCTGTTAAAAATACACTTGCTTCTACTTATGAAGCAACCGTAGAAATGGATACAATAGAAGCAAAAGTAAGAGGTTATAAAGATGCTTTATCCATGTATCTATATGAAGATAAAATAGATACAAGTCTTTATGAAAACTTAATTCAGAAAGTCAAAGCACACCTTCCAAGTTTATTTGAATATTTTAAGTTGAAAAAAGAAATTTTAGGTGTTGATGAACTTCATTTATACGATATTGCTGTTCCTCTTGTAGAAGATAGTGATAAAACTTATTCGTTTGAAGAGGCCAAAGAGATGGTTTTAAATGCTCTTTCTATATTAGGAGAAGATTATCAGGCTTTACTCAAACGAGCTTTTGATGAGAGATGGATAGACAAATATCCAAATAAAGGAAAAAGAGGAGGAGCATATTCTTGGGGTTGTTATGATAGTAATCCACATGTGTTATTAAACTATGATGGTACTATGAACTCTATTTCTACAATTGCCCATGAATTAGGACATTCTCTTCATAGTTATTTCTCTATTCATAATAACTGTTATCAAGACCATAATTATGTTATCTTTTTAGCGGAAATAGCTTCAACTGTCAATGAAATGTTATTCTATAACTACTTCTTGAAGCATTCTAAAAATAAAAATGAAAAGCTTATGGTTCTTAACGAAATGTTAGATATGTTTAAAGCAACAATTTATAGACAAACTATGTTCGCAGAGTTCGAATTAAAAGCACATCAAATGAGAGAGGAACAAACAGTCTTAACAGAAAGTGCTTTAAGTGAAATGTATTATCAGTTGAATCAAGAATATTTCGGAAATGATGTCATTGTTGATGATGAAATTCGTTATGAATGGCTAAGAATACCACATTTCTATACACCATTTTATGTTTATCAATATGCGACAGGATTATCAGTTGCTTGCTATATTGCTAAAAATATCTTAGAAGAAAAACCTTTATTTAAAGAAAAATATTTAGAATTCTTAAAAACAGGTGGAAGAGATTATCCATTAGAACTTTTGAAATTGGTCGATGTAGATATGGAAAATGGAAGTGTTATTGAAGATGCGATTTCCTATATGGAAGAGTTGATACAAGAATTTAAAAGGTTAAAAAGTGAAAAGTAGGTGAAGTAAATGGCAAAAAAAGATTTTTATGAAGTCTTGGGTGTTAGTAAAAGTGCTAGTCAAGATGAAATAAAAAGTGCATATAGACGTCTTGCAAAGAAATACCATCCAGACCTTTGTAAAGAAGAAAATGCCGAAGAAAAATTCAAAGAAGTTCAAGAAGCTTATAGTGTTTTAGGCGATGAAGCAAAGCGTCGTCAATATGACCAATTTGGACATGCTGCCTTTGATAATGCTTCTGGCTTTGGTGGTGGAAGCTATCAGGGTGGTTTCGCAGGTTTTGGAGACTTTGATGATATCTTTGATAATATCTTTAGTGGTTTCTCAGGTGGAGGCTTTTCAGGATTTGGTGGTCAAGGACGAAGAAGTAAAATACGTGGAAATGACGTATTAAGAAGAATTCGCTTGACTTTTAAAGAAGCAGTCTTTGGTTGTGATAAGGACTTCGACCTCGATGTTATGGAAGAGTGTGAAACTTGTCATGGTGAAGGCGGCTTTGATGCTGAAACTTGTAAGACTTGTCGTGGTAGTGGAACAATTACTCAAGAACAAAGAACAATTTTAGGTTCTTTTATGACAAAAACTGTCTGTCCTGACTGTAATGGAGAAGGAAAAACTTTCAAGAAAACTTGTCAAGAATGTCATGGCAAGGGTAAAGTAAGAGTTCATAAAACAATTACAGTTCATGTACCAAGTGGAGTAGATACAGGAAATCGTCTTCGTGTTCCTGAAAAAGGAGAAGAAGGAAGAAACGGTGGACCTAATGGAGACTTATACTTAGAGTTTGCTGTTGAAAGTCACAGTTTCTTTAAAAGAGATGGAGATGATTTATATTTAGAAGTTCCAATTTCTGTTGTAGATGCAACTTTAGGAACAAAAATAGAAATTCCAACATTAGATGGAAATGTTAAATTAACAATTTCTCAAGGTACTCAAAATGGAGAACAGCAACGAATTAAAGGAAAAGGAATTTATAACGAATCTACAAGGCATCAAGGAAATCTTTATGTAATTATTAAAGTAGTTATTCCTACAAAATTATCAAGGAGTGAAAAGAAATTATTTGAATCTCTTGCGAAAGAAGATTTGGAGAGTAGCGAAATCAATAAGTTCAATAAATTTGTTCAAGAAAATGACCGATAAAAAGGTTGTTTTTTCTTGTCGTAAAGTAACTTATGCGAGTTCGGAATAAATGTCCTTTTAACATTTTTATGTTTGCTATCATAAAAGTAATAGAAAATGATAGTAAAGAAGGTATAGATATGTTGAAATTTCACAAGGAAACACATGAAAACGATGAGCAAAAGCAAAATAAAAGAGCTATTATTTTAATGGGTCTACTTCTATTAGTTGGAATTAGTGTATTGCTAGGTTCTAGTTATGCTCTATTTTCTATTGTTGTAAAAGGAAATAAGAAAGTATCCATAGAAACAGAAGAATTTAAAATGGATATGAAAGATGGAGAATATATCAAAATAGATGCCTTAGGAACAATGAGTGATGAAGAAGGGAAGATGAGTAAACCATATACATTCACAATCACAAAAAATCCAGGGAAAATAGGAGCATATTATAGTTTATATCTAACAGAAGAAAGTGGAGAGTTAAATACATACTACTTAAAGTACGAACTAAAAGGAACAGATGGAAGTATAAAAGAAGGAAGGATAGGAACATTAGACAAGTTTTATTGGAGTAAGTATCTAGAAGCAGGAAGTAGTGTAACTTATGAGTTAAGACTATGGTTAAAAGGAAGTCAACTTAGTACAGGAGGACCAGTGTTAAGTGATAATATGATACCAGTAGTCTATAACGAAGAGAAAGGAAAATGGGTAACCACCACAGATAAAGATAATCAATGGTATAACTATGATAAGCAAGAGTGGGCAAATGCAATAACAGTAAGAGAGAATGTAAGAAGTAGTTATCAAGTTGCAGGAAAAGAAGTAGACATAGAAAACGATGTACTTCAAATGTTTGTATGGATACCGAGATACTCATACACCATAAAATCAGAAGATGGAGTAAACTACTATGGAAAGAAAGAGGAAGGAAGAAGTGATAATCCAAGTATTTCATTACCCGGAGAGATAGACGTGAAGTTTATATCTACTTCTACGAAAGACACAGGAAGTGCACAATATACAGGATATGTACCAAATGGATGGTACACACCACCAGGATTTACCTTTGGAGATAAAGAATTACCTGGAATATGGATAGGCAAGTTTGAAACAGGTTCAGTTACAGGAGCAAGTCCAGGAGACGTGGAAACAGATAACCTAGTAGCTATTAAACCAAATATTACTTCGTGGAGAAACATTCGAGTATCCACATTAGAGCTAGTATCTATGGGAATAACGAAGGCAGGAAACATCTATGGATTTGATCAAAGTACCTATGATAGTCATGCAGCCAAAGATACAGAATGGGCTCTGATATCATATTTTACTCAAAGTCAATATGGAAAATACGGTAATTCATTATATACAGGTGAGAATAAAGAAGTATACATGAATAATTATAATATGTGGATAACAGGAAAATCGAGTGGACAAGGAACAGCAAGTAGCTCAGCAGAAGAAGGATTCGCATATAATGATTTAATAGATAGAGGCAACGGACAAGGTTATGCCGGAGCAGGAGCAAGTTCAACAGGAAACATCACAGGAATCTATGACATCAATGGAGGAGCATGGGAATATACAATGGGAGTACTCAATAAGCTGTCAGGAAATACGGAAACAATAAACTCAGGATATTCAGGATTACTCGCAGATGGCAACAGCTTCACAAGTGATAGAGAATGGCCTTCTGAAAAGTATTATGACTTATACACAACAACAGATACAAAGACAGCATGCAACGGAGCTCCGTGTAAAGGACATGCCTTAGGTGAAGTAGCAGGATGGTATGGTGATTGGCTTGATATGGTAAGTACAACACAGCCATGGGTGATGCGTGGTGGCTATCATGAAAGTGCTACTCTTACGGGATCATTCGCCTTTGGAAGAGTTGTTGGACAAGAATCTAGTTGGATTTCATTCCGTATTGTTCTCACTCCACAATCGTAACTTTGACAAATTCTATTTCTAAACAAAACTTATGATATACTGAACAAGAATAGACGACAAACGGTGATTATACCATCATGGTGGATGCGACGCAACCATGGTTACTTCGTAGTGGTAACTATAACGATGGTGCGAACGCAGGTGTTTTCTATTTTGCTCGCAACAACGGTAACGCAAACACAAACGGTTCGTTCCGCCAAGTATCTGATTACAAGTAAAAATATAACTTGTAAAGTCTATTTAAAAGCAAAAAGAAAAGTAAGATGAGTAGCTACACTTCTAAAATCTTACTTTTTCTTCTGTCAAAATTTATCATTTTTTTCTTTTTTATTCTTTAGGAATTTCAAAATAGAAAGTACTTCCTTTATTTTTTTTGCTTTCTACTCCATACTTAAAGTGATGGTGCTCCAAAATATTTTTCACAATTGAAAGCCCAAGTCCTGTTCCATAGTGATTTCTTTGATGGTTTTTATTACTCTTATAATATTTCTCCCAAATATGAGGCAGGTCTTCTTCTTTAATTCCTTTTCCTGTATCTTTAATTTCTACTCGATAAGTCTTTTCTTCATCTAAAATAGTAATATATATTTTTTTGTCTTCTCCTGTATAGTTAATGGCATTATTGATTAAATTATAGATAACTTGTTCCAATTTCTTTTTATCAGCTTTAATTTTTACACTTTTAGGATGCTTAAAGATAAAGTTATAATTTTCTTGTTGTTTTAAAACATCATAACGAGTAAGTATTGTCTGAATTTCTTTCACCAAATCAATTTCTTCCATCTCTAAAGTCTCTACGTTTGCTTCTTCTTTGGATAGAGCTAGAATATCATTGACTAAAACAGTTAGACGGTCAGTTTCTTCAATAATCGTATTAAGACTTTGACACCTTTTTTCCTCATCATTATAGTGTAAATCTCGAACCATCTCAGCATAAGCCTTAATTAAAGTTAAAGGTGTTTTTAAATCATGAGATACATTCGCCATTAAGTCTCGTCTTAAATCTTCTGTTTTCGCAAGTTCTTCTTTCATTTCATTTAAAGAGGTTACAAGTTCATTGAGTTCTTGCAAATCTTCTTCTGTTTCAAATTGAGTTTGAATTTCTCCTTTGGCAATTTTTTTAGAAATCTTGGAGATTTTGACAATTGGATTTGAAATATGACGGGAGATAAAATAGGCAATGACAAAGCTTAAAATAAAGACAATAATCGTCACATAGAAAAGCTGGTGTGCTAAGATATTTGCTGTCTTATTTAAAGGCTCTAGTGAAGTAGATAGGAATAAATATGTATCTACACCTAATTTTTTTCCATAGACTAAAACCTTATTTTTGAACCGTTCATTTTCAAAGATATATGTTTTTTCCTTCTGTTCATTATAGATAAAATTTGCTTTTATTTTACTTGTATTGATATAACAATTTCCAACTTGATATAATGTTCTATCTCCACTACTTAAGTCTACGCAGATATCTTGTTCATAAGAAATCTTTTCAACTTCTTCCTCTGATATATTTTTCTGGTCTAGTAAGTTTGCAATTTCTTTACTTTCTTCTACTCTTCGCCATTCATAATAACGGTCTAAAAGAACAACTTGAAATAGCCATAAGAAAGCAAGAATAGAAAGAGAAAAGAGAATTAAATACTTCCAAATTTGAAAGGAAAGACTATTCTTTTTCAACATATTTATAGCCCACCCCTCTTACTGTTTGGATTAAATCACGATAAGTTCCTAAATGGCTTCGTAACATTTTAATATGTGTATCAACTGTTCTATCATCACCATAGAAGGAGAAATCCCAAATTTGGTTGAGTAATTGTTCTCTTGAAACTGCAATATTCTTGTGCTTGATAAAAAATACTAAAAGTTCAAATTCCTTAGGCGTAAGAGCAAGAGTTTTATCCTTGATTTTTACCTCATGTGATAGTAAGTCAATTGATAAATCTTGGTACTGATAGATATCGCCAATTGGTTGTGTTCGCTGTAGTATAGCTTTACACCTTGCCATCAATTCCTTTGGTGAAAAAGGTTTTGTCATATAGTCATCTATTCCTAAATCGAAGCCTGTTAGCTTATCAACTTCTTCACGCCTTGCGGACAAGATAATGACAGGAGGACGCTTCTTACATTGCTCTAGAAAAGTAAATCCATCCATTTTTGGCATCATAATATCTAAAATCATTAGGTCAAATTGCTCGTGTTCAAGAAGGTCCATTGCTTCATTTCCTTGACTTGCTTCTTGTACTTCATAACCACTACTTAGGGCATATTCCTTAATGACTTCTCTAATTTTTTCTTCATCATCAACAATCAATAATTTCATAAGTCCTCCTTTATCACTTCTATTATACCGATAAAACGTGAAAAAAGGGTGAAAAATTAGTTTTTTAGGGCACGACGAACTTGATAAAGATTATAAAATGTAGTGAAAATGACATTACAACTGGTCGCTAAAATCAAACCCCAAAGTCCAATTCGTAAAAGGGAAAAGGCAAAAAGAAGTGAGGTTCTAAGAAGTGTTCCAATAAAAGTAGCTTTGAAGTTTTCTTTGCTTTTCCCCATAGCATCAAGTGCAGAAGAAAGTGGAGCTTGCACGTATTGAAATAAACAAATTGGCGCTAAAAAACGCATGTAGGATACACCTTGAGTTGTATGATAGAACAGATTTAAAAAGGTTTTAGGAATGGCCATGAATAAAAAAGTGGCAGGAAGTCCGATGGAAAGTGATATAAAAATAGCCTGTTTGATTTTGTGCCTTGCTCTTACCATATTTCCTTTGGAAGTTGCATAACTAATTACAGGAAGAAGTGCTTGTGAAATTGCTAAAGTAAAAAAAGAGGGAAGTAGTAAAAGCGGAAGAACAAATCCACTTAAAATTCCATATTGATTTAGAATAAAAGAGGAAGAGTAACCTACTAATTTTAAGGAAAATGTGAGAATAATCGGTTCTAGAAAATAACCAAAGGCTCCAGTTAATCTCCCCATGGTTGAAGGAAAACCAATTTGTAAAGCCTCTTTTTGATAGGTTTTACTTCGCTTGATATCACTTTTCTTAAGAGCAAAACTTTTTGGAAGAAAGAAAAATAAAACAAGAATGCTCATACTTTCTGATAAAACATTAGAAAGGACAACAAAAGTAACAGCAATATGAATGCCATAAGGTAATAGAAGAGGTACACCAACTAAAATTGCAAGAAGTCTTACAATATCTTCAAGTACATTACTCACGACATGAGGAAGCATCTTACTTCTTCCGAAAAAATAACTTCTAAGAAGACTAGATAAACTGGTAAGAGGAAGAACGACTGAAATCGCAAGTAATGGATAATAGCTTTTAGGCTCTTGTAGAAGATATTTTGCAAGAACTGGAGCAAGCACTAGAACTAAAAGAATGAGAATGATATTGATTACAAAGGAAATAGGTAAAAGGGAAAAAAGGAGCTGCTTGTTGTTTTTGTTATCTTCTGCAATGAGTTTTGAAAAGGCAACTGGAAGTCCAAACTGAGCAAGTCCTATCAAAAGGGAAAATGTTGGTAGTATTAACATGTAAAGACCCATTCCTTTACTTCCCATTAAACGGCTCATGATGATTTTAATAATCATTCCAAGAATTTTAGTTAAGAAACCACCTACTAATAAAATGATGGTTGACAATATAAATGTTTCTTTCTTTTTCATGACGTCTCCTTTGATAAAGTCTATGTAAAATCAAAGAAAAAATGAATTTTTATAAGACCATGTAAACGTCAACTAAAAAGGAAATGGAGAAAGAAATATGAATTTGTAGTTCTAAAACTTTTTAAACTATGTTATACTCTTTTTATAAACAAGAGGTGAATTTTGTGGAACAGATTATTGATTTTTTAGCAGAAAAGGAAATATTGATATTATGTAGTGTTATCGCACTAGTTGTCTTAGTGTGTTTATTTATTTTTATCCATGAAACGTATGAGAAATTGAAAGAAAAGTCTAAATTAAAACAAAATACGCAAGAATTAAATCAATTGGTTGAACAGGTTCAACAAGAATTAAAAAAAGAAAAAAAGAAAAAGAAAAATGTTGCGACAATTAAAACAGAAGAAGTGAAGACAAAAGAAGAGGTAAAAGTTGTCGCACCAACTGTTAAAGAGGAAGCTCAAGTTCAAGCTATGGTTGAGAAAACAGAAAGTGCAAAAGCACCAAAACCAAAGAAAGAAAAGACTTTGAAACAAGAAGTTAAGAAAGAAGAACCCGTAAAGCCTGAGCCTCTTAAAAAAGAGGAAGAAATTGTATATAAAGAAGAGGTTTATACTCAAAAAGAAGCTCAAGAAGAATTGGAAAGAATTACGAAGGAGCTTGAACAGGAAGAAGATAACAAAATTAAATTGACTGAGTTTGAAGCAAAGCAAGAAGAAAATGCTATCATTAGTTTGCAAGAGTTATTGGCAAAAGGTAGACAATTGATTGAAGAAGACGAACATGGTCTTAAAGATGAAGGAAATGAACCAATTAGTTTGGAAGATTTAAAGAAAAAGAAAGTTCAAACTGTTGAGGAAAAACCTAAAGAAGTTGTTGTAGAGCAAGTCTCTAAAGCTTCTAAAGTTCAAGATGAAAAAATTAAACAAGTCAAAATGGATGAATTTTTAAATGCTAAGCCTTTGAAGAAACAAGAAGCCAAAAAATATACTCCAAGTCCTGTTATATCACCAGTATTTGGTCTTACTGAAACACCGAGTTATATGAGTGAAAAGTCATTACAGCTTGAAAATACTGCGAACTATGAAAAATTAGATGATGAAATTCGTAAGACAAATGAGTTCTTAGCAGTTTTAAAAGAATTACAGAAAAAATTAGATTAGAGGGTGACCTCTTTTCTTTTTATTGAATGATAAATTTGACAAATTTGTTTTTGAAACTAAGTTTGTGATAAATTAAAGAAGAATAGACGACAAACGGTGATGCGACTGAGATGGTGAATGCGACCAACCCATGGTTCCTTCGTGGTGGTGCCGATTATAGGGATGGAAACGCAGGTGTTTTCGCATATGGTAACACAAACGGTAACGCGAACAACGCATATTCGTTCCGCCAAGGTAAGATTACAAGTAAAAATGAAATGATTTGTAAAGTCTATTTGTATTATTTTTCAAAGGTAAAATGAGTAGATACGAAAATTTTACTTTTTGTTTGCAAAAAACGTTAACTACAGAGATAACTTACCGGTGATAAAGGAAGTTATCTTTATTTTATTAAGTTACCGTAAAATAA
>CANQWT010000020.1 GCA_947627635.1 uncultured Bacilli bacterium | reverse complement strand
TTTCTCGAAAATGTTTCTATAATTTGATTCATAATAAAATGTAGCTCATTTTTTTGTAAAAAACCGAAACTCAAATTCAAAATTAGGTGGTTTTTTTCCTGTTTTAATGCTATACTAAAATTAGGAGGAGATTAAATGGAATTTATTATTCGTGGGGATAAAATGGTGGTTACAGATGCAATGAAATCTTATATTGAAGAAAAAGTTGCACGTCTTGAAAAATATTTAGAAAATGGTCAAAAAGTAAGAGCTACTGTGGTTGTTAAAGTGAAAGGAAAAAATCAGACAGTTGAAATTACAATTCCTTTAAAGAATTTTATTTTACGAAGTGAAGAAACAAGAATGGATTTCTATGAAGCTGTAGATAAAGCTAGTGACATATTAGAAAGACAAATTAGAAAGAACAAGACCAGATTACTTTCTAAAAAGTCTAAAACGAAAGAAGATTTTACTTTCATTGATATTGAGGAAGAAGAAACAGAAGATGAAAAAATATTAAAAAGAAAAAAAGTCGATGTAAAACCAATGGATGAAGAAGAAGCCATTCTTCAAATGGAATTATTAGGACATCAATTTTATATGTTCAAAGATGTAGAAAATGATAAGCCTGCTGTCGTTTATAAAAGAAAAGACGGTGGGTATGGAATTATTGAAGCAGAATAAATTGTTTTACCTTTTAGAAAATCGTATTTTAAAGAAGCATGAAATTCTCTATTGAAAAGTCTTTCTAAACTTCTTTTTTTTTGTTACAATATATTGTGCAAGGAGAGTGACAAAATGGGACTATTTAGTCGATTATTTGACCATGAAAATAAAGAATTAAAAAAATTTGAAAAACAAGCCTTAGAGATAGAGGCATTAGAAGAAGAATATAGCAAATTAAGTGATGATGAATTAAAAGGAAAAACAGCTTTGTTTAAGGACCGTTTAGAAAAAGGAGAAACGCTTGAAGATATTTTAGTAGAAGCTTATGCAACAGCAAGAGAGGCAGCTTATCGTGTCATTGGTGAAAAACCTTTTCATGTTCAACTTTTAGGAGCACTTGCAATTCATTATGGAAATATCGCAGAAATGAAAACAGGTGAAGGTAAGACTTTAACTGCTGTTCTTCCTGCATATTTGAATGCTTTAACAGGAAATGGTGTTCATATCATTACTGTCAATGAATATTTAGCAAGTCGTGATGCAGAATGGATGGGTGGTATTCATCGTTTTTTAGGCCTAACTGTTGGGGTAAACTTAAGAGAGCTAAGTCCTAAAGAAAAACAAGAGGCTTATCATTGTGATATTTTATATTCTACAAATAATGAAATTGGATTTGATTATTTAAGAGATAATATGGTTATTCGTAAGGAAGACCGTGTACAAAGACCTTTATCGTTTGCCATTATTGATGAAGTGGACTCTGTTTTAATTGATGAAGCAAGAACACCACTGATTATTTCTGGAGGACAGATGAATAATGCCTCTTTATATAAAGAAGCAGACCATTTTGTAAAGGGATTAAAGGAAAATGAAGACTATATTTATGATGAAAAAACCAAAAGTGTTAGTTTAAATGACCAAGGTAGTGAAAAGGCTGAAAAAGTTTTTCATGTTTCTAATCTATATGAAATTGATAATGCTACTCTTGTTCATTTTATCAACCAAGCATTGCGAGCTAACTATGCAATGAAAAAAGATTTTGATTATGTTGTTCAAGATGATGAAGTGATAATTGTAGACCCATTTACTGGACGTTTAATGAAAGGACGTGCTTATAGTGATGGACTGCATCAAGCAATAGAAGCAAAAGAAGATGTAACAATTCATGAAGAGACGAAGACACTTGCCACAATTACTTTCCAAAATTTATTTAGAATGTATAAAAAACTTGCAGGTATGACAGGTACTGCGAAGACAGAAGAAGAAGAATTTAGAAATATTTATAATATGTATGTCATTGAAATTCCAACAAATCGTGCAATTGCAAGATTTGATGCACCAGATTTAGTTTATGCAACTAAGGAAGCAAAATATAAGGCTATTATAAATGAAGTCAAAGCTCGTTATGAAAAGGGACAACCTGTACTAATTGGTACAATTGCTATTGAAACGAGTGAACTGATTAGTAGTTTATTAAAGAAAGCTCATATTCCTCATGAAGTGTTGAATGCCAAAAATCATGCTCGTGAAGCAGAAATTATCTCTAAAATTGGGCAGAATAAGTCTGTAACTATTGCAACCAATATGGCGGGACGTGGTACGGATATTAAGCTATCAGACGAAATTCGTGAATTAGGAGGACTTTGTGTCATTGGTACAGAACGTCATGAATCACGTCGTATTGATAATCAGCTTCGTGGTCGTTCAGGACGTCAAGGAGACCCTGGATTTACTCAATTTTATGTATCTATGGAAGACGATTTAATGATACGATTTGGTTCAGACCGTATTCGTGAAATGATGAAAAACTTAGGTTTTGGAGACCAAGCTATACAAAGTAAAACATTTACAAAAGCAATTGGAACCGCTCAAAAACGTGTTGAAGGAAATAACTTCGATGTTCGTAAACAACTTCTTCAATATGATGATGTCATGAACCAACAAAGAGAAATTATGTATGAAAAACGTAACGAGATTTTAGATAGTGAGTCAATTCATCAAACTATTTTAGAATCTATTCATAATCATATTGTTGACCTTGTAAAAAGTCATATTGCTCCTGAAGGTTATTTAACAGAGAATGATAAGAGCGAAATTTTAGAAGCTGTTAATGAAAACTTATTGAAGAAGGATATAGATCGTTCTATTTTCCAAGAAAATGATGATGATACAATTGAGAAAATTTATGAAGCTGTATTAAAAGAGTATGAAGATAAAATCGAAGAAGTGCCTCAAGAAGTTCAAGATGAATTTGAAAAAGCTTTATCTTTACAAGTTATTGATAATTATTGGATGGAACATATCAATACAATGAGCCATTTAAGAGAAGGAATATATCTTCGTAGTTATGCTCAAGAAGACCCACTTCGTGCCTATACAGTAGAAGGTTTTGATATGTTTGACCAAATGCTTCAAAAGATAGATAGAGATTTAACAATTTTCTTACTTCGAGCTGAAATTCACTTAAACGTAGAAAGAAAAGAAGTCGCTAAGAAAAAACTAACAAACGAAGATACTTCTGAAGTAAAGCAACAGCCAAAAAGAGTTAAAAAAATAGGTCGGAATGACCCCTGCCCCTGTGGTAGCGGACGTAAGTATAAGAACTGTTGCGGGAAGTAATTTTAATCTATTATAAAAGGTCATAATTATACACAAACATTAAGAATATGCAAGTTCTATAAGAAATATCGTAAAATTTCTAAAATTCCTTGCATTTTAAAATTTGATAGTATACAATTGTCTTATAAAGTACATATACTTTATAAGGGAGGATGACATATGAAAATTACATCTGTCAACGTAAGAAAAGTTGAAAAAGAAGGAAGTCGCATGAAAGGAATTGCATCTGTATTATTAGATGACAGTTTCGCTGTCCATGATATCCGTATTATTGAAGGAGACAATGGATTATTTATTGCAATGCCTTCAAGAAAAACACAGACAGGAGGGTATAGAGATATAGCACATCCTATTAACCCTGAAGTAAGAGCTATGTTTGAAGATGCAATTATTGAAGCATATAAAAATGCCAAAGATGAAACAGAAGAAACTACTGAAGAGTAGTTCTTTTTTTTATCCTTTCTTCATAAGTTACTTTAGGAGGAACTTATGGATAGACAAGGAACAATTAGTACATATAATCATGGTATTACTTTAACAGAACGAAAAAATCTAATCATTACAGGTGTTAAAAAGATAGAAAACTTTGATAGTGAAGAGTTTTTACTCGATACCATTATGGGGTTTCTTGTTGTAAAAGGAGAAAACTTAGAACTCATTAAACTAGATACCTTGCAAGGTAGTGTTGCCATCAAAGGACAAGTGAATGGATTTACTTATATTGAAGAAGGAAAACAAAAGGGAAAAGAGGAAAGTCTATTTAATAGGCTCTTTAAATGAATTTAACTCTACAAATTAAAAGTTTATTTTTATCTTTTCTCTTTGGTATCTTTTTTTCATTTCTGTTAAATACAACTTATCGCCTTTTATTTACAAAAAAGAAAATAATACGCTATTTCAGTAATATTTTCTTTGGGGTTTTTATGGCACTCGTTTATTTCTTTTTGTTGAAGTGGTTCAATCAAGGTATATTACATCCTTATTTTTTATTCCCATTTACTTTTGGTTTTTTCCTTTTCTTTTCTCCATTTAAGAAAATGCGAAAATTTCATTTTAAACAAAGAAAAAGTGACAAATGATGTAAATTGTAATAATTTTGTGAACAAAAATATATTCCTTGTCTTTTATTCTTGATATAATCTATCTTAGAATAGAAGGTGATAAAGTGGCAAAAACTAAAAAACATAAGTTGCGACAAAAGATTTTTCGCTTTCTTGTGTTTGGAATTTCATCCATTGCCGTTATCATTTTAGTTACCTTTACACTTGGAAAATATTGGGTAGAAATTTATAGTAAATATCAGGAGAAAAAAGAACTTGAAAATGAGTTGTTATCACTCAAAGAAGAAGAAGAAGCTTTGAAAGTAGATGTAGATAAATTACAAGACCCAGATTATATTGCAAGATATGCAAGAGAAAAATATTTTTATTCAAAAGATGGAGAGTATATTTTAAGAATTCCTTAAGAGTACTCTTTTTTCGAGCATTTTTTTAATAGAAATCAGGTATTTTATTCATGGTGATTTTATGCTCTATTCTTTTTTCTTTGCCTATTTCTTTAATGAACTACTATCTTGTTTATTCCATCATGGAAAATCCTTTTCTTTGATGGTTTTTAGTTCTATCTTTAGTAGTATTCTCTTTTTCTTTCAAGGACTACATGAAAAGAGTTTCTTTATTTTTAATTGTTATTTTTCTATTTGTTTATTTGGTTTAATACTTACTAAATATCTTTCCTTTCTATTCTTACGTTTTCTTAGAAAAGATTTTCAAAAGAAACACTACAAATAATAGCTTTTTCCTTCAATATGCGTTAAAATATAAAGAGGTGGTAAGTAAATGAATACTTCATTATTAGATGAATTTAATTTTTCGCCTTCTACAGTAGTTGTTTTAGGATGCTCTTTTGGTCCTGATTCAATGGCACTTTTTCATTTGTTATTAGAAAAAAGAAAAGAAATCCCTTTTAAATTAGTCATTGCTCATGTGAATCATAATAAAAGGAAAGCAAGTGAAAAAGAAAAAGAAGAATTAGAAGCGATTTGTACGAAAGTAGATGTTCCTTTTGAATATATGAAAATTGAAAATTATGGTGAGGATAACTTCCATAATGAAGCACGACAAATCAGATATCATTTCTTTGAAAAAGTTTGTGGAAAATATGGAGCTACTTATTTGATGACTGCCCATCATGCTGATGACTTAATGGAAACAATTTTAATGAGAATTGTAAGAGGAGCAACGCTTTCAAGTTATGCAGGTTTTTCTAAAGAGATAGATTATAAAGGATATAAGTTAGTAAGACCTTTATTTGAAGTTACAAAGGATGAGATACTTCTTTACTGTAAGAAGAATAAAGTTCCTTATGCCATTGATAAATCTAATTTTCAAAGTGTTTATACAAGAAATCGTTATCGTAAAAATGTGCTTCCTTTTTTAAAGAAGGAAGATAAAAATGTTCATCTTCGTTTTATACAGTTTCATCAAAAACTAATGGAAGCTACAGATTTTATTTCCAATGAAACAGATAAAGCATATCAAGATTTAATGAAGGATAATCAATTAACATTTTCAATTTCAAAGTTTAAAAAGTTAAATTCATTTATTCAAAAAGAGATTTTAGCAAAAATGCTTTCTAATTTTTATCAAGATGATTTAGTGTTGATTACAGAAAAACATATTCATTTATTATTAGATTTGATGAATAGAAAAGCAAGTTCTAGCTCTGTTCAACTTCCAAATGAAGTCGAAGCAATTAAAAGTTATGATACATTTTCTATACAAAAGAAAGTGGAATCTATCAATAGTTACGAAATTGAAATTAGTTCATATGTGAAGTTACCAAATGGGCATGTCTTAAGGCAAGTAGAGGAATGTGAAGAAACAAATAATCAAGTCATTCGTTTATCTTCTTGTGAACTTACTCTACCTTTAATTGTTAGAACAAGAAAAATAGGAGATAAAATTGCCTTGAAAGGACAAGTAGGACATAAAAAAGTAAAAGATATTTTAATTGATGAGAAAATACCTTTAAAAGAAAGAGAACTTTGGCCAATTGTTGTGGATTCTATGGATGAACTTTTATTTATCCCAGGTTTAAAAAAATCTAAATTTGACAAAAAAAAGTCAGAAAGTTATGATATAATACTGAAATATGAGTGAAAAAGGAGAAGCAGAAATGAATGTAAAAAAGAAAACAGTAAAACGTGGTTTACTACCTTATGTATTTTTAATTGTGATTATGTTAGGGATTTTTTCCTTATTTAGTATCATGAACCAAAAAGAACACGTTTTAAATTATAATGAATTTATGGATGTCGTTAATGACGGTGATGTTTCGGAATTAACTTTAATTCCAAGAGATAGAGCGAAAGTCTATCAAGTACAAGGAAAACTAGAAGGCTATAAGGAAAATGAGTTCTTCACAGCTCGTATTCCAATGAGTGATGAGGTAATTAAGCGACTTGTAGATGCAAGTGAAACCCAAGAGTTTACGTTTATTACTGAAGAAGACCCAGAATCTAGTTCACTTCTTTTAATTCTTGTGAATGTGCTTCCAATTGTTTTGGTGGTAGGAGCAGCATTCTTCCTTGTTAGTAAACAGCTTGCAGGAAACAAGAGTTCTATGGAGTTTGGTAAGAGTAAAGCTCGTCTTTCATCTGATAAAAATAAAGTAACATTTAAAGATGTCGCAGGATTAAAGGAAGAAAAGGAAGAAGTTAGTGAATTGATTGACTTTTTGAAAAATCCAAAACGTTTCCAAAAATTGGGAGCTCGTATTCCAAAAGGTGTCTTACTATTTGGTCCTCCAGGAACTGGTAAAACTCTTTTGGCTCGTGCTGTTGCAGGAGAAGCAAATGTACCTTTCTATTACATTAGTGGTAGTGATTTTGTAGAGTTGTTTGTAGGTGTTGGAGCAAGTCGTGTTCGTGATATGTTTCAACAAGCTAAAAGGACAGCACCTTGTTTGATTTTCATTGATGAAATTGATGCTGTAGGTCGTCAACGTGGTACAGGTTTAGGTGGAGGTCATGACGAGCGTGAACAAACTTTGAACCAATTACTGACTGAAATGGATGGTTTTGGAGAAAATGAAGGAATTATCATTATTGCCGCAACAAACCGACCTGATGTTTTAGACCCAGCTCTTTTAAGACCAGGACGTTTTGATAGACAAGTAACGGTTAGTTTACCTGATGTCAAAGGACGTGAAGAGATATTAAGAGTTCATGCAAGAAATAAAGTCTTAAAAGAAAATGTAACTTTAGAGCACATTGCCAAAAGAACTCCAGGTTATAGTGGTGCAGACCTCGAAAACCTTTTGAATGAGGCTGCTTTACTTGCAGTTCGTCGTAATAAAGATGCTATTGGTATGAGTGAAATTGATGAAGCAAGTGACCGTGTACTAATGGGACCTGCAAAAACAAGTAAAAAATATAGTGAAAATGACCGTAAATTGGTTGCTTATCATGAATCAGGACATGCAGTCTTGGGTATTAAGTTAAGTAATGCCAGCACTGTTCATAAGGTAACAATTATTCCTCGTGGTGGAGCAGGTGGATATAACATGATGCTTCCAAGCGAAGAAAAAATTTGTTCTACAAAGACAGATTTGCTTGAACAAATTACTGGATTACTCGCAGGACGTGTTGCTGAAGAAGTTGTTTTTGGTGAAGTTACGACTGGTGCAGAGAACGATTTTTCTAAGGCCACTAAAATTGCTCGTAGTATGGTTACAGAATATGGTATGAGTGATTTAGGACCTATGCAATTAGAACAACAAGAGGGAAGTGTGTTCTTAGGACGTGATTATAACAAGTCAAGAAACTTCTCAAATGAAGTTGCTCATGAAATTGATATTGAGATGAGAAAAATTATTGAAGCATGTTATGAAAATGCTCGTAAGATTATCAAAGAAAATCGTAAGTTACTTGATTTAATTGCGAATACTTTATTAGAGTATGAAACTTTAACGAAAGAACAAATTGATTATTTGGTAGAACATGGCAAAATGCCTGAAGAAAATGAAGAGACAACTTTAGAAGAAATGAGTATTACAAAGTTAAAAGAACTTGCTAAAGAAAAAGGTGTTAAAGGCTACTCTAAAATGAGTAAGGCTGAACTTTTACAAGAATTAGATAAATAAAAGGAGCATCAAAGCTTCTTTTATTGTATATTTCAACTCTATAAAAAAATAAAAATTGGAAAAATTTTCCAATTTTTTTGAAAATGAAAGTTAAAAATTTACAAATATTAGGTGATATAGAAAGTTTCCTCTCTCTTTATAAAATAAAACATTCAGTTGAATTTTGCCTTTTGCTATGCTACGATAATATCGTATTATATGTGATATGGGAGGTTTTCGTAATGACGGTTAATTACAATAAGTTATGGACATTATTAACTGAAAAAGGCATTACGAAAACTCAAATGCAAAACCTTACTGGTATTCGTGATAATACTCTTACCAAATTACTGAAAAATGAAACAGTATCAATAGATATTCTTTTAAAAATCGCAACTATAATAGGTTGTGGACTTGATGATATTGTTACTACTTCTAAAACAAAATATGGTATTTCCAGTGCAACTTTAAGAAATTGGGAAAAACTTAATACTGATACGTCTAGCCGTTTAACAAAACGCGCTAACAAACGAAAGTCTAAAAAACGTATTCTTCCTTTAGAATATATTAGTAATAAAAATAATATTTCTTTTGTCCAAGAAGTTCTTGATTATATTGATAAAAATAATCTTGATATTTTTTCTGTTATTTTTTCATTAGGAATAAGTCTTTTACAAAAAAACAATATCTACGAAAAGAAGCATGTCGCAACTGTTTTAAGCGAATACTCGGATATTGATATAATCGATGACTTACTGCTGTCTGATTTACCAAATGATGAGTTTGATATTTTAGGACTAATTTACCAGGCATACTTACAAGAAGGAGCAAAAAATATAATAGGTTCTTACTATACTCCTTCAAAAATTGCCTATAATATGACAAAATCTCTTTCTTTTTCAAATCATGAATTATTCCTAGACCCTTGTTGTGGCAGTGGTTCCTTCCTTCTTTCTGTTCCTTTGAAAGACCCAAATCAAATCTATGGTGTTGACAATGATAAAATCGCAGTACTCATATCAAAAATCAACATGCTGATAAAATATAAAGATAAGGAATTTATTCCACAAATCTATTGTTTTGATTTCTTAAAAGATACATCTATTATTAGAAAACACCCATTATTTCAAAAAAAATTCGACTATATTGTTACAAATCCACCATGGGGAGCTATGGACAACCATAATTGCATTTATGATATAACATCGAAAGAAACATTTTCTTACTTTTTTGTAAAATCATATGAACGATTAAAGAAAAATGGAATGATTAAATTCCTTTTTCCTGAAGCAATTTTAAATGTTAAAACACATAAAGATATTCGCCAATTTATTCTTGATAAAGTAGGACTTATTAGTATAACAAAGTATGATGATATGTTTTCAGGAGTAACAACAAAATATGTAGATATTGAATGTGGAAATAGAAAAGATAAGAATAAGTTTCTTGTCTACTATAAAAATACTCAAAAAGAAGTGAGTATAAAAACAATATACGAAACAGAAAATCTGATATTTAATTTATTATCCGACGAAGATTTATCAATTGTACAACTGGTGAAAAGCAAAGGAAAATATTCTTTAAAAAACAGTATTTGGGCATTAGGTATCGTTACAGGTGATAATAAAGGTAAGTTGTTTTCAAACTATCACAATGGACTAGAAAGAATTTATACAGGAAAAGAAATACAACCATATACATTGCTTCCTTGTAAAAACTATATTTTGTATGATAGAGCCTCTCTTCAACAAACTGCTAAAGATGAAATCTATCGAGCAAAAGAAAAATTGGTTTATAAATTTGTATCCAATAAACTTGTTTTTGCTTATGATGATAGTGCAAGTCTTTTCCTGAATAGTGCCAATATCCTTATTCCTTCTATTCCATCAATGAGTATAAAAACTATTATGGCTTTTTTGAACTCAACTTTATTTCAATTTATGTATATCAAACTATTTGGAGAAATCAAAATATTAAAAGGAAACTTAATGGAATTGCCTTTCCCAGAAATCTCTTCATTTGATAATGAAAAAATAACTGCTTTAGTTGATGCAATATTAAAAGGAGATATAGAAAAACAAGAAGTGATAGATAGATATATCTTTGCTATTTATGGCTTAACAGAACAACAAATATCTTATATTAGGAGGACAGTAGATGGAAAAATTGATTCAAGAATTGGAGAAACAAATTAAAATTATGGATGAGGCAACATGCCATCAATATCATCTTAGTAATGAAGTTTTAGATAATTTATATTCTGTTTATCCTTTCAATAAATTTGAGTATATCATTAGTCATTTAATAGGAACAAGAACCATAACACTAGAACAATACTATGATATTCGTAATCAATATTTAGAACGTAATAAATATTTATATCTTTTTGAAATGACGGCTCCACGTACTTTTGGAGAAACTTGGGCACAGCATCATTTAAACGAAGTTGTCCCAGAATTACATCACCCTTCAAAAGATTATGATGCTAATTATTCGGGTCAATATGATTTTTGGTATAACGGTATCAGAATTGAAGTCAAAGCATCACGGGCTGTGGAACGAAAAAGTGGCGAACCTTTAATTATTAAAGCTCTTTCTAGTGATTCAAAGAAAGGTTTTGATATGAACTTTCAACAAATAAAACCTGATTGTTGTGACGTATTTGTATGGATTGCAGTATGGCGTGATGTTATAAGATACTGGGTACTTTCAAGTAACGAAGTCAAAAACAATCGTTATTATTCTACAGGTCAACATCGTGGTAATGTAGGAGAAGGACAGTTATGGATAAAAGAAACAAATATCGATGAGTTTCAAAAATATGAAGTTGGAGTTCGTGATATTTTAGATAAAATCATTGAAAAGAGTAAACAGCAATAGAATGCTTTCTTGTTTAAATAAATGATTTTAGATGCAGCTTAAAATAAAACCAATTTATGACAATAAATTCACGTAAAGAGCTTGAAAAATCGCTCTTTTTTCTATATAATAAGCGCGAGGTGTGAAAAATGGAAAAAGAAAAAAAATTAGACAAGGCAAAAGTTGCAAAGGCAGAAAATGCTGTCAAAAAAGAACTCAATGATTTCAAGGAATTTATTTCTCGTGGAAATGTCATCGATATGGCTGTCGGTGTCATTATCGGTGGTGCTTTTGGTAAAATTGTTACGAGCTTAGTAAGTGATGTTTTAATGCCACTGATTGGAGTACTTTTAGGAGGACTTGATTTTAGTAGTTTATCAATTAAAATCAATAATGCCAATATAGCTTATGGTGCATTTATTCAATCTATTGTCGATTTCTTAATTATTGCTGTATGTATTTTTGTAATGATTAAACTATTTACAGCCTTTAAGAAGAGTGAACCTGAAGAAGTCCAAGATGTAAGTCCTGTTCAAAGTGATGAAGCAAAACTATTAGAAGAAATTAGAGATTTACTTAAGAAGAAAACAAAATAAGATAACTTTTTAAAGAAATAGGAAGTGGGTTCTGTGAAATGGAAAATAGGAAATGTAGAAATTGAAAACCAAGTTGTTTTAGCGCCTATGGCAGGAGTTTGCAACAGTGCTTTTCGTAAGATTATCAAAGAAATGGGCTGTGGTCTTATTTATGCAGAAATGGTTAGCGATAAAGCAATCTTTTTTGATAATCAAAAAACACTCGATATGCTTTATATGGAAGAGATGGAACGTCCTATTGTCCAGCAGATTTTTGGAAGTGACGTCAAATCATTTGTTGTTGCAGCCAAAAGAATTTATGAAGAAATGCATCCTGATATTATCGATATCAATATGGGGTGTCCTGTTCCAAAGGTTGCAGTTCGAGCTCAAGCAGGAAGTGCACTTTTAAAAAATCCAGAGAAAGTCAAGGAAATCGTTACTCAAGTTGTTGCCTCTGTTCCTATTCCTGTTACGGTTAAAATCAGAAGTGGATGGGATAAAAATTCCATCAATGCGAAAGAAATTGCTAAAGTTTGTGAACAAGCAGGAGCAAGTGCAATTTGTGTGCATCCAAGAACAAGAAGCGAAGGCTATAGTGGCAAAGCAGACTGGAATATTATTAAAGAAGTCAAAGAAGCAGTTTCTATTCCAGTGATTGGAAATGGTGATGTAACAACACCTTTGCTTGCGAAGAAGATGCTTGATGAAACTGGTTGTGATGCCGTAATGATTGGTCGTGGTGTTTTAGGAAATCCATGGCTTATCAAAGATACGATTTTCTATTTAGAAACAGGAGATTATCCTAAAGAAAGAAGTAAAAATGAAAAGATAGAGATGTGTCTTCATCATTTAGACTACTTAAGCAAATTAAAAGATGAGCACCATGCTGTCTTAGAAATAAGAAGTCATATTGCTTGGTATTTAAAAGGACTACCTGAAGCTACAGCAATTAAAAACAAAATATTTCAAAGTACAAGTCTTTGTGATATAATTCAGATATTAAAAGAATTTAAGGAGAATTGAGAAAATGAAAGCAAGTTTAATTAGTCGTATTTGTGCATATTTAATTGATATTGTTATTGTTACGTTTGTAGCAAGTCTAATTGCATCCTTTATACCACAATCTAAAAATGTGGAAAAACTATATAAAGAGCAAACAGAAGTAGTAGAAAAATACTTTAAAGATGAAATTAAAGCAGAAACTTATTATAATCGCATGTTGGATTTGAGTTATGATATGGCAAAACAAACTCCTTTAACCTCTGTCATTCAAATCTTAGTAACAGTCCTTTATTTCTGTGTCTTCCAATTTTATCAAAAAGGACAAACACTTGGAAAGAAATTATTGAAAATTAAGGTCAAAAAACAAGGTAAGGAAAAATTAACAATGAATGATTTAGTTGTTCGCTCTTGCTTAATTGATTCTATACTTTTAAATGTTATTACAACAGGACTACTTTTATTTGCTTCTAAAAATGTTTATTTATATGGAGGAACTATTTTAGAAAGCATACAATATGCATTTATTATCATTAGTTTCTTTTGTATTTCATTTTCCAAAGACAAAACAGGACTTCATGATAAATTATTAAAAACAGAAGTTGTTAGAGTAAGAGCAAGAAAAGAAGAAGTGGAGGAAGCAGAATGAGAGAATTAACTGAACAAGAAATCGTCCGTCGTGAAAAGGTAGAAAAGATAAGAGAAACTAGAAATCCTTATCCTGAAAGATATGAAGTAACACATAGTTTAGAAGAAGCAGCAAAACTTCCTGATGATACAAAAGATGTATCAGTTGCAGGAAGAATAGTATTTTTGCGAAAAATGGGTAAGATGAGTTTCTTGAGATTAAGAGATATTGACGGTGACTTACAAGTTTCTTTAAAAATAGATTTGCTTGGTGAAGAAGAGTATGCCTTTTTCAAGAGTAATATTGATGTTGGAGATTTTATTGGAGCAACTGGAGAAATCTTTACAACTCAAACAGGTGAAAAAACTCTAAGAGCAAATAGTATTACTTTTTTAGGAAAGGCTTTACGTCCTCTTCCTGAAAAATTCCATGGATTACAAGATGCAGAACTTTGTTATCGTAATCGTTATGTTGATATGATTATGAATGAAGAAACAAGAACTCGTTTTAAAATCCGAATGAACTTTATTAAAGAGCTTCGTGCCTATTTGGACAATTTGGGTTATTATGAGATTGAAACACCAATTTTAAACAGTAAGGCAAGTGGTGCAGTTGCTCGTCCTTTTGTAGCTCATCATAATGCTTTGGATTTAGATGTATATTTAAGAATTGCACCTGAAACTTATATGAAAAGAGCTGTAGTCGCAGGAATGCCTAAAGTTTATGAAATTGCAAGATGCTTTAGAAATGAGGGAATTGATGCGACACACTTACAAGATTTTACAATGATAGAGTGTTATCAAGCTTATTATAATTATAAAGATAATATGAAATTGATTCAAAATATGCTTCAAACTATTATCCAAAATATTTTTGGAACACTAACTATCACAGTAGGAGATAAAGAAATAGATATGAGTGGCGAATGGAAAGCCGTATCTTTTAGAGAATTGATTTTGAAATATGCAAATATTGATATTGATATTTACAATACAAGAGAGAAATTACTAGATAAAATTAAAGAAGAACATATTGAACTTGATAGTGATACACCAATTGATAAATTGGGCTATGGAAATTTAGTAGACTATCTTTATAAGAAAGTGGCAAGACCTAATATTGTTGAACCAATTTATTTGACAGAGCATCCAATTAGCTTGTCTCCTCTTGCTAGAGCAAACGATGACCGTCCTGAAATTACAGACCGTTTCCAATTGGTTGTTAATGGTGCAGAAATTGTCAATGGTTTCAGTGAACTTGTTGACCCACAAGAACAAGAAAGAAGACTTCTTGAACAAGCTAAGTTGAAAGCAGAAGGTGACGAAGAAGCTATGGAAATGGATTATGATTATATTCATGCCATGGAATATGGTATGCCACCTATTTCAGGTTGGGGTATGGGAATTGACCGTATTGTTCAGTTATTAACAGGTAGTGAAAATATTAAAGACGTAGTTATGTTCCCATTGATGCGTCCACTAGACGAAAAATAGAAGTTAAACAAAGATAATAGGAAGGAGTTGTTAAATATGAAAGTGCTTAAACATATCACGTTCTTTTTAACAATTCTTTTTTTATCTTATTTTCCAAAAGTCTATGCCGAAGAACTTCCAAAAGTATACATAAGTGGTGACTTATCAGAAATGACTTCTAAAAAAGATGTAAGACAAGTTGAGTTAGATTATCAATCAAACACTCTTTCATTTCATGCTTTTGCTGAAATGAAAATACAGGGGCACTCAAGTACAGCATATATAAAGAAAAATTATAAAATAGAACTTTATCAAGATAGTACTTATGAAAATAAGAAAAAGATAGATGTCGGTTACGGAAATCAAAGTAATTATGTTTTAAAAGCAAATTGGATCGATAAAACGCACGCAAGAAATATAGTCACGGCAAGAATTATGGCAAACATTCAAAAACAATCTGGTCTGTTTAAAGATACTCCCAATTATGGTTTAATCGATGGTTTTCCAGTGGAAATTTATTTGAATGATGAGTTTTTAGGACTTTATACATGGAATATTCCAAAAAGTGATTGGATGTTTAATATCAAAGAAGAAAATAAAGATGCTCTCGTTATATCAGGAGATGATAATCTCACCTACAGTACAATAGAAAGTTGGGACAGTCCCGTTTGGAAAGTGGAAGTTGGAGAAGAAAGTGATAAATCACTTAAACAATTTAATCGATTACTTGATTTTATAGTAAATAGTTCTAATGAAGAATTCAAAAATAATATTGATAATTATTTAAATCTAGATGCTTTAATCAATTATTATGTGATGTGTGAATTTGCTTTTTTAAATGATAATGTAGGAAAAAATATATTATTAGTTACTTATGATGGTAAACTTTGGTATCCTTCTCTTTACGATTTAGATACTTCATTTGGAGTGGATTTTTTAGGACAAAATTTACTTCCTGATTATAAGAGTCTTATTATTTCTTATTCAGAAAATAACAATATGCCACTTTTTGATAAGCTTATTGCATCCTTTCCAAATCAAATTGCTGACAGATATTTTGCATTGCGAAAAAAGATTCTTACAAAAGAAAACGTTTTAGGTGAATTTACTTCATTTGAAAATGGTATTCCTTTATCTACTTTTGCTTTGGAAAATGAAAGATGGGAAAATATTCCAGGTTTTGATATTACTCAAATTGATGCGTTTTTAACAGAGCGAATACCAGCATTAGACAAATATATGGCAAGCTTATATACGAAAAAAGCAAGTGCTTCTATTACTTATAAAAAAAATAAGGATGGTTCTGTTACTGCGACTTTTGTTCCTTCAAGAGAAGATATTACCATAACAAATAATCAAGGGTTATCAACTTATACCTTTAATGAAGTTGGAACATTTACGTTCGAATATCAAGATGCTTTAGGAAATAAGAAAACTATAGAGGCTGAAGTGGATTTTTGGAAACATATTGCTCTTGTTCCATTTATTATTGGAGTAACACTCATTGTCGTTGCTGCCATTGCAATTTTTATTCTTTTAAATAGTAATATGAAGAAACATTCTAAGAAAGTAGCTCCTCCAGAAAAACTCGTCTTAGAAAGAAGAAAAAATATAGGCTCTAAGAAAAAGAGAAAGAAAAATAAATGAGAAAAATAAAATTCTCATTTTTAGTTTTCATAAAATTTTCACTAAAAAAATTATGGAAATTATTGTAAAACATAGGAATAAAAAGTATAATTAAAATGAAAGGAGAAGAAAAAATGAAAAAACATAATGCATTCAAAGTGATTATGATTACACTTGCTGTATTCTTAGTACTTACTTGGATTATACCATCAGCTACATTTATGTATGGAACATTTACTGACCAAGGACAAATCCAAATGGGATTATTTGATATCTTTGCATATCTTTCAACTTCATTATCTGTCTTTTGTCAATTAGCATTGTTCATTTTACTAATTGGTGGACTTTATGGCGTAATCAACAAGACTGGTGTATATCGTAAAATGTTAGATGCAATTGTGAAAAAATTTAAAGGAAAAGAATGGTTAGCCCTTACAATTATTGCAGTAGTATTTGCAGTACTTACTTCTGTTTGTGGCTTACAAATGGGATTATTTGTTTTCTTCCCATTCGCTTTTGCTTTAATTTTAATGCTAGGATACAATAAGCTAGCAGCAGTTGCAGTAACAGCAGGTTCTACACTTGTAGGAATTATGGGTACAACTTTTGGAACAGCTACAACAGATGTTATCAACCAATATCTATCCTTAAAAGTACTTGATAACATTTGGGCAAAAGTAATCATCCTTGTATTAGGACTTGTCATTTTAATTCTGAATGTCCTTAAATTTGGTAAGAAAGCAAGCACAAAAGTAGAAGCAGATAAAGATGATTATATCCCTGTTTCTGTAAAAGGAAAAACAAAGAAAGTATGGCCACTTGTTGTCGTTCTTGACGTCATTCTCTTAATTATGATTTTGAGCTTTACAACATGGAACGGTGCTTTTGGACTTACAGCTTTTGAAAGTGCTACAGCAGCAGTTACTGGATTTAAAGTATTCGGGTTCGAGATTTTTGGAAAACTACTTGGTACAATCAATTCCTTTGGTAGTTGGAATATAGGAGACCTTGGTACTTTATTATTAGTTGCTATCATAGCTCTTAAATTCATTTACCAAATTAAATGGAATGATGTAATTGATAGTTTCATTGAAGGAGCTAAAAAAGCATTATTACCTGCAGTAATAGTTATTTTGATTTATACAGGATTAGTCATTACGAATAATCATCCATTCCAATTAACTATTTATAAAGCAGTATTAGGAATTACAAAAGGATTTAATGTATTCACTTGTGGAATAGTAGGATTACTTGCAGGACTACTTAATGTAGAACCATATTATGCATTCCAAAGTACAATTCCATATATCGCATCAATTGTTACAGATACAAAACTATATCCGTTAATTGCTGTTATGTTCCAATCATTATATGCTACAGTTATGTTTGTTGCTCCAACTTCAGTAGCAATCATGCTTTCACTTGCATACTTAAAAGTGTCATATAAAGATTGGATGAAGTATATTTGGAAAATTGTACTTGAATTATTAGTAGTTCTATTTATTATTTTCACAGTACTTATGTTAATATAAGAGAAAGGCCGAAAGGCTTTTTTCTTTGTAAAAAAATAAGGTATAATAAAGAAGAATAGACGATAAACGGTGATTGGTCCAATATGGTGAATGCGACGAACCCTTGGTTTGATCGTGGTGGTGCCTTTGATCACAGTACCAATGCAGGCGTTTTCTATTATAACAACAACAACGGTAATGCAAATGCTCGAGGTTCTTTCCGCCATAGTTAGATTACAAATAAAGAGGAAATGATTTGTAAAGTTTATTCGATAAAAAATATCTAAAAAAAGAAGATGAGTAAGGACATGAAAATCTTCTTTTTGCATGTATAAAATGTCATTATTTTGGGGGCATAATTTCTTGAAAGAAAGGGAAAAATTACCATAGAATAAAAGAAGAAAGGGGAGAAGAAAATGTTCTCAAAATTTAGTGAAGAAGCTCAAAAAGTACTATTACAATCTAAGGAAGAAATGCAATCGCTTTCTCATCCCTACGTTGGAAGTGAACATTTACTTTTAGCTATTTTAAAGGAAGAAGATGAACCATTAACGAGACAGTTGAAAAGTTATAATATTACTTATGAAAGATTTAAAAAAGAACTGATTAAGGTGGTAGGAATTGGTAAAAACAAAAGCAATTGGTTTTTATATACTCCACTATTAAAAAGAGTTTTGGAAACAGCTTTATTGAATGCTAAAGAAGAAAAAACAGAAGTGACAGTACAGGAATTATTTCTATCCTTATTAGAAGAGGGAGAAGGTGTTGCAATTCGTCTTTTAATGGGTATGAATATTGATATTGATGAGTTATATAATGAGTTATCCACACACTTTGTGGAAAAAAGTTCTAAGTATAGCAAGAAACTTTATATTGAAGAATTTTCTGTGGATTTCAATGCTCGAGTAGAAGTGGGTAATATTGACCCTGTAGTAGGAAGAGATAAAGAAATCAATCGCTTAATTGAAATTTTATCAAGGAGAACCAAAAATAATCCTTTACTCCTTGGTGAAGCAGGCGTTGGAAAAACAGCTATAGTTGAAGAACTTGCTAGAAGAATTGTGGAAGGAAATGTTCCAGACGACCTAAAAAATAAACGAATTTTATCTTTATCAATGGCCAATTTAATTTCAGGTACAAAGTATCGAGGTGAATTTGAGGAACGGGTGGAAAAGATGCTTCAGGAAGTGGAAGCTAGTAATGAAGTCATTGTCTTTATTGATGAAATTCATACTTTAGTAGGGGCAGGAGGAGCCGAAGGAGCAATTGATGCGTCCAATATATTAAAGCCAGCTTTAGCTAGAGGTAAACTTAAACTAATAGGAGCAACGACTACTGAAGAATATCGTACTTTCATTGAAAAAGATAAAGCATTAGACCGTAGATTTCAACCTGTTTTTATTGAAGAGCCAAGTGATACAACAACGTATCAAATCCTAAAGAAATTAAAGCCAATCTATGAAAGCTTTCATTCTGTTAAAATGTCTGATGCTATTTTAAAACTGATTATTCATCTATCCAATCAATACATTTATACCAGGTATCAACCAGATAAATCAATTGACTTATTGGATGAAGTTTGTGCAAGAGCATCTTTAATGGAAAATGAGGAAGACGAGAAGAAAAAAGAATTATCGAAAGAGATAAAGAACATTATTGAGAAAAAGAAAAAAGCTATATTAAAACAGGACTTTGAAAAAGCAAGTTATTATAAGCAAAAGGAATTAGAAGCAGTTCATGCAAAGAATAAATTAGAACTACAAAGTTTAAAGAAAAAGAAACCTGTTCAAATCAAAGAAGAAATGGTGGCAGAAGTAGTTTATATGAAAACAAAAATTCCTGTATATGAACTTCTTCCTCAGGAACAAAAGAAGCTGATTCAATTATCATCCATTTTAAAAAGTAAAGTCCTAGGACAGGATGAAATCATTGATGACTTGTGTAAAATCACGAAGCGTGTTCACTTTGGTTTTGAAAGAGATGCGAAAATTCATTCCTTCTTATTTCTTGGTAAGACAGGTCTTGGAAAAACTTATTTGGTAAAAGAGTATGCGAAGATGCTTTATGGAAAAAATAGTTTTTTTCGTCTTGATATGAGTGAGTATAAAGAAGCTCATACAACCAGTAAAATCATAGGTTCTCCTCCAGGTTATGTAGGTTATGACGATGGTTCTACCTTACTAGAAAAAGTTAGAAAGCAGCCATTCTGTGTCATACTCTTAGACGAAATAGAAAAGGCTCATCCTGCTGTTTTAAAATTATTTCTTCAAATTTTAGATGAAGGGGTGATTAAAGATGCTAAAGGTCGTGAGGTATATTTTCACCATGTATTTTTATTTATGACTTCTAATTTAGATAGTCGAGATACTGTTGGCTTTTTGGAAAGTGATAAAAAAACTTTAAAAGAATTAGAAGCTTATGTTGGAGTAGAATTTATTAACCGTATTGGCCATATTTATCATTTTAAACCTTTATCAGAAGAAGTAATTTCCAAAATTATAAGAAAGCAACTAGAAACTTTAAAAAGAAATTATGAAAAAGAAAATATTACTATAGAAATATCCACAGACATTGTGGAAAAAATATTAAAAAACAGTAACTATCAAAAGTTTGGAGCACGTCGTGTGGAAAAACTAATTGATGATGAGATAGACCATGAAATTTTAGAAGCTTATTATGGTGGAAAAAAGAAGATAGAGCTTTAGTTAGATTGAAAAAACTTACTTTTTAATTGTTTTAGTCTCTTTATTCAGTAGAATAGGGAGATTTTTTAGTTTACATCAAGAGAAAATACATGATATTCTTTAATAAAGATAGGGAGAACGGTTATGAAAAAAGTAAGAGCATCTAATATAGAATTATTACGTATTGTTGCAATGTTTATGATTATTTTATATCATTTAACGTCAGGAATTCGAGTAAATGCAACAGGTACTGCGTATTATTTTTTTATTTTTCTACATTGTCTTTTAATAGTTCATGTAAATTCTTTTGTTTTAATTACTGGTGGATATGCTTCTAGAAAAGACGTAAAAATGGGTAAATTTTTATCGCTTTATAATCAAGTGTGGTTTTATAAAGCGTTAATTCCTATTGTCTTATATTTTTTAGGACTTATTTCCTTTGAATTTATTCCTATGCTCAAAGCTGTTTCTCCACTTTATTATGGAGATTATTGGTATATGACAGTTTACTTTTGCTTTCTTTTATTTACTCCGATTTTAAATGTCGTTATTCGAAATATTGATAAAGAAAAACATAAAAAAATCATTCTGCTTTTATTCCTTATCTTTTCAATTCTTCCATTTTTAACTCAACAAGAATTTTTTCCAAATAATAGAGGCTTTTCATTGACGAACTTTATTCTTCTTTACTTTATTGGAAGTTATTTAACAAAGTATCCAATTGAAAAAAGTCATGTATTTAAAGGAACAACAGCGTTAACTACAGAGATAACTTACCGGTGATAAAGGAAGTTATCTTTATTTTATTAAGTTACCGTAAAATAAGGGAAA
>CANQWT010000019.1 GCA_947627635.1 uncultured Bacilli bacterium | reverse complement strand
CTTATTCCGCCCCATATTGAATTTTACGCACACTTTGGTGCGAAAGATAAGTAAGAGTTCATGATACTTGATATGATGGACTTTTTCTTTTGCAAAGATAATGATTTATTACAAATAATATATAATAAAAAGTACAAAATTATATAAGAAATCGTGAACAGTTATTGACTTAATCATTGAACATAGTATAATTAAAGTACATTAGATTGTTGCAGGTGTATACACTTGGTGGAAGTTTTCAAAAGGAAGAGTTTGTCTCTTCTTTTTGCTTTTATCAACTATATTGAAAAATTCTAGACAGCATGGAAAGTTGAGTAGGTCTCATTATTGCACATTTCCTTGACAAATAAGGCTTTTTTTGATATAATGTAGCTGTTTTAAAAAGGGGTAGGTTGAAATGAAAACATTACAAAATTTAGAGGTAAATCGTCCAGTAATTTTAGACAATACTTATCAATATCAAGGACAAGAACAACGTATTTATATCAATAAATCTATGTTTCAGAAAAAAGAACAATACTTTTTACAACTTGCTTTACCACAAAAAGATATTGCGATGGTACAACAAGGTTATATTTACTTTTATATGGACCATAAACAGAAAACAAGTGACTTTATTGGACTTTATTTAAAACCAGAATGTCGAGGTATGGGTCTTTCTTCACTTTTAATTTCTAACTGGATAAAGTTATGTCTAGATAATGGGTATGAACACTTAGATACCAATAAAAAGCAAAGAAAACCATTCTTACTTTATTCACTTAAAAAGTATCAGTTTGAATTAGAAGATAAAACAAAATATGAAACCTCACCTTGTACCATTCATATTTGTCATAAAGAAAACGACAAGACAAAATACTTATTATTTAAGACGAAAGGGTTTTCAGAGACCTTTAAAAATAGTAAAATTATGAAAGTGGATAACTATGAAATTCTAGAAGAATACAACCCAGAAATTCCAATTGTCGATGATGTTTTATTATCTCATCCTTATTTTTTACAAGATAACGAAAAAGCATATCAAAAGGCAAAGAGCGTGATTACAAGATTTCATTAAAAGAAAGAAGGAATACGTTTGAAAACAGTGTTAATTACAGGGGGAACTAGAGGAATTGGTAAAGCAACAGCCCAAATTTTTAGAAAACAGGGCTATAACTTAGTGTTGGTTTATCAAAAAAATAAGGAAGAAGCCAAAAAATTCGAAGAAGAGTTGGTATCTATCGATGGAGAGCTTAGAGAAGTTCTAATGCTTCAAGGAGATTTATCAAAAGAAGAAGATATTATAAGAATTGTAAGAGAAGCTTATCAAAAGTTTGGTGTCATTGACTGTCTTGTGAACAACGCTGGAATTGCAATTGATACCTTCTTTTGTGATAAAACCAAAGAAAACTTTATAAAAACATTAGACGTCAACTTAATAGGTCCTTTTCTCTTAAGTAGAGAAGTGGGAAATAGAATGCAAGAAGAAGGTCATGGTGTCATTATTAACGTAGCTAGTACCAATGGAATTGATACGAATTATCCTATTAGTCTAGATTATGATGCTTCAAAAGCAGGTCTCATTTCATTAACACATAACCTAGCAAATTACTATGGCAAAACAATTCGCGTAAATGCTGTTGCTCCAGGATGGGTGAAGACAGATATGAATGCGACTTTGGATAAAGAATTTATCGAGGAAGAAGAAAGTCACATTCTATTAGGTCGTTTTGCAGACCCTTCTGAAATTGCGAATGTGATTTATTTTCTGGCAAGTGATGAGGCAAGTTACATTCAAGATAGTGTAATAAGAGTAGATGGAGGAGTGAAAAGGTCATGATGGAAGCTTTAGAAAAAGTATGTGATGCTGAAAAAAAATTACAAGATATCTTTCATCAAATTGATATTGTAGAGCAAAAAAATAGTGAGAAGGTCCAACAAGCCTTTTCTTTGGAACGATTAGAAGAAGCGGATTTTACTGGAACAACTGGATATGGTTACAATGATGTGGGACGTGATAAAATTGAACGGATTTTTGCTCAAGTACTAGATGGAGAAGATGCTTTGGTACGAAGTCAATTTATCTCAGGAAGTCATGCTTTGTGTGTTGCTTTATTTGCGTATTTACGCCCTGGTGATACACTTTTATCCATTACGGGTAAACCGTATGATACATTAGACGAAGTGATAGGACTTGTAGAAAATCCTTCATCCCTTGCTTCTTTCGGGGTGAAATATCACCAAATTGATTTGAAAGATAATGATTTTGATGATGCGAAAATCGAGGCTTATTTAAAAGAGCATCAACCGAAACTTATTGAAATTCAACGTTCAAGAGGCTATGCAACAAGAGCTTCTTTAACCATTGATAAACTTGCTCGTATTATTCCAAAAATTAAAGCGCTTTCACCAAAGACCATTATCATGGTAGATAACTGTTACTGTGAGTTTGTAGAAGAAGAAACTCCACTGACTGTTGGTGCGGATATCATGGTGGGTAGTTTGATTAAGAATTTAGGGGGAGGTATTGCTCCAAATGGTGCTTATATCGCAGGGCGAGCTTTACTTGTCAAACTTGCAGGAGAGAGATTAACTTTACCAGGCGAGGGGAAAGAAGTAGGTCCAAGTCTTGGTATCAATAAACAAATCTTAATGGGATTATATCTAGCTCCATCTGTTGTTTCAGCAAGCTTAAAGACGGCTATTTTAACCAGTTATTTATTAGAACAAGAAGGCTATGAAGTAAGTCCTAAATACAATGATGCTCGAGCAGATATTGTTCAAACAATTGCCTTCCATGACCGAGAAAAGCTTATCTCTTATTGTGGAGCTATTCAAAGCGCATCTCCTGTGGATAGTTTTGTCAAGCCAACACCTGCTCCGATGCCAGGTTATCAAGACGACGTCATTATGGCAAGTGGTAGTTTTACTCAAGGAAGTTCTATTGAGCTTTCTTGTGATGGACCATTAAGAGAACCCTATATTGCTTATCAACAAGGAAGTCTTACTTATGCTTATGGACGACTTGCGATTATAAAAGCACTTGCTTCTATAAAATAGTCATACTTTCAAAACTTCCTCATATAGTGAAGTAAAAAGGAGGAAGAAGTATGATAAACAAACAAAATTTGTGGTTTTTAACGTTGTTTAGTTTGATTTTAGTATTAAGTGTTTATTATATTACAATGCCAAATGATTTACTCACTTCAAAGACAAAAACAGAACTTGCAGAAAATGAACAGAAGGATACACAAGATGAAGAGGATACTAAAGTTACGATAGAAGAAAGTGATAATCTAACGGCACTCCGAGTAAGTCTTGAAGAGACACGGGACGAAGAAAAGGAAAACTTGAAAAAGACGATGACAAACGAGGCATCTTCAACGGAAGAGAAAAACAATGCTTACGAACAGTTAAAATACTTAGAAGCCGTTGAAGGCGAAGAAGAAAAGTTAGAAAAATTACTACTTGATACCTATAAACTCAATAGTTTTGTACAAGTGGATACTACACAAATCAAAGTTGTCGCAGTCTCAAAGAAGCATGATGTGACTTTAGCCAACAATATTATGAGAACCATCCAACAGGAATATAAAGAGAAGAAAAACATTACTGTCAAATTTGAAAAATGACAGTTTTTCTTTTTTCGGATATGCCCTAACACTTTTCTTTATCTTTCATAGAATACTACTAGAGAAAATTATATTGGGAAAGGAGAAAAGGGCTATGCAAAGAGGAATTTTAACGCCTCGTGAACGAGAAGTTTTTCTTCTTCTTGTAAGAAATTATACAACTAGGGAAATTGCTGATGATTTAAGTATCAGTGAAAAAACAGTCAGAAATCATATTTCTAATGTCATGCAGAAACTTGGGGTTAAAGGTCGAGCAAGTGCTGTGGTAGAACTTTTGAAACTTCAAGAAATTTCACTCTAGTCGTACTAAAAAAGTACGGCTTTTCATACGCTTAAATAGGTGAGTTTATGTTAAAGAAAAAAGCACTTCGAAAAATCTTCGTAACAACTTCTTCTGTTTTCATTATTTTAATGCTTTATTTTATTCCAACGACTTCCAAAGAAAAGGTTTTGAATGCGAATTTGGAACTAGAGTATATTACAGGAATTGGAAATAATCATATCTATCTTGTCAATGATTACAATTATTTAGTACGTTCTAGAATTTTATTGGACGAAAAAACCATTGAGGGAAAAATTAAAAAATTACTTACGAACTTGACCATTCAAAAAACAACTAAATTTCCTACAGGTCTTCATCCAACAATACCTTTGGATACGAAAGTCAAACAAATTACCGTAGAAAAAAACTTTGTAAGCATTAACTTTTCTAAAGAACTGTTAAGGGTTCAAGAAGATAAGGAAAAGAAAATGATAGAAAGTATTGTTCATAGTGTTTTAGATTTAGAAGGATTAGAGACTTTAGAGATAAAGGTAGAGGGAAAAATATTAGAAAAATATCCAAATTCTAAAGAGCATCTCCCTCTTATGTATACCAAAAAATTTAATTTGAATGAAGTCTTTGATATTGCAACATACCAAAAAGCTCAGAAAGTAGTCATTTATTATTTGGAACAAATTGATGATGAAAACTATTATGTTCCTGTAACTAAGTATGTGTCTGATGAACGAGACAAAGTTCAAATTGTAGTCGAAGAATTAACAAGTAGTTATATTTATGAACCAAATTTAATGAGCCTTGCGAAGGAAGATGTTAAGTTGATGAACCATGAAATTGATGAAGATGTTCTGGTTTTAGATTTCAACAAGGAACTATTACAAGATGGTCAAATCAAAGAGGAAGTGCTTTATACTTTTGCTTTATCTTGTTTTGATAATTATGATATTAACACAATTTCTTTTAGAGTAGAAGGAAAAGAACAGAAACTGGTACAAAAGAAAGACCTGCCTTAAACACTTGAAAATACAAATATATGATGGGATGAGAAAACTCAAGATAAGTTGCTGTATCAGGAAAAAAGCAAATAAAAAATCCTCAAAAGATTAAGGATTTTATGTTCAAAGTGGTGTCCTCGAGGCGATTCGAACGCCTGACCGATCGCTTAGAAGGCGATTGCTCTATCCGACTGAGCTACGAAGACATAACTCAAGTAACAGTTATAATTTATCATAAAGTTTTCGTTTTGTAAAGTAAAAGAAGCACGAATTATGAGCTAGAGTGCTTCTTTTCTTTAGCTTTCATTTGGTCGTATTGAACATAAAGATACTGGACCGTATTTTCTAAAAAGAAATAGTGAAAGATATAACAGATTAAGAAAATACTCAGTAAAAAAGGAATGATTAAAAGAAGTGGGTGTATTAGGGAAAAACAAAAGGTAAGAAGTGTAAATAACCCATAAAATAATGTGACTAATAGATGGATAAGACGTTCATGTTGAAAAAATTGGATTTTAATGAAATGGTTTTCTATTTCTTCTTGACTAAAACTTTTCTGTTTTTTCAATTTGGCATCGATTTCTTGACGATAAGCATTTAAATATTTTTTCATAACTTTTCTATACCTCCTAAAAATTAGCTTCTATAAATTCTTGATGACTGGTCCATTCCTCTTCGGTTAAGTCTTTGGCTTTTGTGGATTTAAATAACTGATATTTTTCTTTCATTCTTAAGATTTTAAGAACAGCTTCGTTAATTCTTTCTTCTTGAACTGTTCCATCTTGAACAGCTTTCTTTAAAATAGAAATTGTATTTTGAATACTTTGAGGCATGAGTAAGATATCACATCCAGCATTGACAGCTTGAATAACGATTTCCTCTTCTTCATAATGATTTGTTAAAGCACCCATATCAAGGGCATCGGTGATAATAATTCCTTTGTATCCGAGTTCTTCTCTTAAAATATTGATGATAGTAGGAGAAAGAGAAGCAGGAGTATCATCTTCTAACAGATTAGGAAGAGATAAATGTCCGGCCATTATCATTGCATCAGTTTCTTTAGCAATTTGTGAAAAAGGATAAAGCTCAACATCCATGAGTTCTTCTTTCGTCTTATGAATGTAGGCGAAGTCTTGATGGGAATCTTCATAAGTGTCACCATGACCTGGAAAGTGTTTGTAAACAGGAATAACACCTGTAGCCTTTAACCCTTTAGCAAGACTTGCTGCCATCGTTGCAACAGTTTCTTTAGAACTTGAAAAGCTTCGGTCTCCAATGACGGTATTTAAAGGGTTACTGTTAATGTCAATATCTGGAGCAAAGTCAACATTGATGCCTAAAGTTTGTAGCTCGCTTCCTAAAATTTGTCCTATCTTTTCAGTCAAGATAGCATCGTTTTTCGCACCTACTTCTTGCATTGGTGGAATAATAGTAAAGTTTTTATCAGGCATACTTTTAAATCTTTGCACTCGTCCACCTTCTTGGTCTGTTCCAATAAAAAGTGGGATTTTTGATAAACTTTGAAGTCGTTCATTGAAAGCTTTGACTTCTTTAAATGAAGTAATATTTTCCTTAAAGAGAATAAATCCCCCTGGTTGATACGTTTTAAATTCATCAATAAATCCTTCATCATAGTCTGTATCTCGATGAGCAATAAAAATCATTTGTCCAATTTTTTCCTCCAAAGTCATTTTGTTAAAACGTTCTAGAACCACATCAACAGTTTCTTCCTTTTTTTGTTCTTGTTTTTCTTCCTTTTGAGGATTTGATTTCAGATAAAAATATCCTCCACCACCAATTAAACCAAACACTACAACAAGAATTAAAATCATCCATCCTTTTTTCATTTTCTCACATCCTATCTTTATTATAAGTAAAAATTGTGAAAAATAAAAGCAAAATAAAATTTGGAAAATATTACCAAAAAGAAAAATAGGCAAATCTATTTACGAAATGCCATTTCATTTTTATAATGATTATATTGCAAAGATGTCTTCTTTGATTTCACCGCACACTTGATTCAAAGAAATATGATATTCTTTTGCAAGGAATACCAGCTTTTCAGTTGGTATTTTTGTTTTGCCATCTTCATAGTAGGAATAACTGGATTGTCGAACTCCAATGCAGTCTGCGAATTCTTTCTGTGTTTTACCTCTTGATATTCGCTCATTCCTTAAGGCATTGCCAATAAAGATATAATCTACTTTACTCTTATAATGTATCTGTTGTTTATTATTAGAAAGACCTAATAAATATTCAACATTGGTTTCAAAGATTTCAGCCAAATGAATAATTTGCGTAATTGGAAAATTAACATCTCCAAGTTCCCACATTGTATATGTGGAACGTCTAACCTTTAAGAGCATCGCAACATCCTTTTGGGTCATGTCACTGTCTTCTCGTAAATTTCTAATTTTGATGTATTGCATAGAAACCACCTACCACAATTTTATTACAGGTATCTTTTTTTCCTTTTATTTGTCAAAATAATTGATAAACTTTCCAAAAAAAGGGAAAAAATCAAAAAAAACAATAAAATAATTAGTAGGGGGATTCACATGAAGAAAGTACCAAAAGTATTACAAGAAAGTGCAATGGACTGTGGAGCAGCTTGTCTACTTTCTATCCTGAAGTATCACGGTGGGAATATCAACTATTCCAAACTCAAGCGAATGCTTCATGTTCATGAAAAAGGAACAAGTGCCTACGACCTAGTTCAAATAGGGGAAGAATTAGGTTTCTTGGTAGAAGGTATGAAAGGAAGTGTAAAAGAAATTCTACCAAAGAGTTTTCCTTGTATTGCACATCTTAAGAAAGATGGATATTACCATTTTGTAGTCGTAATGGACTATGATTTTAAAAGCCAAAAAGTATACATAATGGACCCATCAATAGGATATAATAATGTATCTTTGGCATATTGGGAAGAGATTTGTACTGGAAATTATATCTTTTTTTCAGTAAAACGCTTTTTAACTTGTGAAAAAAACACAAATTTTTGGAAGATTTTATTTCCAAAAAAGGCTTTCAATAAAACATTTTTAAGCCTATTGTTTTTAAACCAACTCCTTTCTGTTTGCGAGTTTTTTGGCTTACTGGAGACAAAAATATTTTTTTCCTATCTCTTAACAAAATCTGATTTCTATAATGTTGTGCATTATTTCCTCTTCTTTCTTTTATTTACTTTTCTAACAGAGGGTGGAATTTTTCTAATACAATGGTTCTTTTTAAAAATCCAAAATAGAATGATGTATCAACTTTTAAAAAGATGGTATCGCTTTCTTTTAAATCTCCCTTATTATTACTTTGAAAAACATGAAATGAGTGAAGTACAAACAGAACTGGAACTTTTGGAAGAAATTTATCTTTATTTCTTTCACTTTATAAGGCTCTTATTTTTAGAAACTCCTATTATCTTATTTTGTTTGATTTTCTTTTATCAAATAAGTCATAGCTTTTTGGTAGTAACGTTAGGAATGTTTTTGCTCTTTTTAGTGATTTCTTTCATTTCCTTTCGTTATTTATCAAGAAAAGTAAACTTCTATTTAGGACAGAAAGAAAAAAGAAATAGACTTCTTTTAGATGCTCTTGGGAAAATCGATATGACTAAAGGACTTCATCAAGAAAGCTTTTTCTATAAGAAACTAGTAGATACTCATTTTGCTTTTCAAGATGCAAGTTATCAGTTATCTATTTCTTCGGAAAGTGAGAATTTCTTAAAGAAGTTTTGGGTAAAAATGATGCGATTTCTCTTTTTATTCTTTTTCTTGAAGCTTTATTTTGAAAAGAAGGTTACGATTTATAGTTATTTCTTATTGGAATTATTTTTTGAATTACTGATGAACAGTTTTCAAAAAGTCTTGGAATTTGTTTTAGTGATTCCAAGAATGAGAGAAGAAATGAAAAAATTAGAGGGTGTATTTACTTATCAAAAAGAAGTGTTTCCGAAGAAAAGTATTTTACCTCTTCCACAGTTTAATCAAATTGAAGTCAAAAACTTTGCTTATAAAATTGAGGAAAAGAATGTGCATTCAGACTTTTCTTGTGTGATAGGCAAGGGTGAGAAAGTTTTACTTCATGGACCATCAGGAAGTGGCAAAAGTACACTTTGTAAGATGATGATGAAACTGTTTCCTATTACAAAAGGGCAAATTTACTTGAACCAGTTTGATTTAATGGAAATTAGTTTGGAGGATTTAAGAAATAGAGTGTGTTATATTTCTCAAGAAGAAGGATTATTTAACGGAACACTTGAAGAAAACATTACTCTTGGAAAAAGAGTATTTGAAAAGGATTTGTGGAAAGTGTTAGAGCTTACGCATGTTGATAGGATATTGAAAGAAAAGAATATTCCTCTTAGTTTTCCCTTAAGTGCTCTTACAATGCCTTTTAGTGGAGGGGAAAGAAAAAAGATATTGCTCGCAAGAACGCTTCTTTTAAAAAGAGATATTTATCTCTTGGATGAAGTGTTTGAAAGTATTGAGAAAGAAGAAGCCATGGAACTTGTTTTGAATGTACTAACTTATTTCAAAGATAAAATTGTCCTTGTAATTTCTCATCGCTTAGAAATAGATGCATTCTTTAATCAAGTGTTGACTTTGGAGGTGGAAAAGTGAAGAAAGTAAAATTATTTTATAGTTGTTTAACAATTTATTTACTGGTTTTATTTTGTTTTTTATCTTTTCCATTTACATTACTTGAATATGAAGAGTTACAAGGTGAAATGCTTGATAGTAAGAATGCTATTATATTATCGAAAGAAAAACTTTCTAAAAAAGTAGGTTATATCGATAATAAGAAAGTGGCTTTTGAAATTGAAAAGTTTGAGAAAGAAAAGGATTATTATATCAGTACAGTTACGTTTTCCAAAGTACAGAAGAAGCCAATTTTTACAATTTATATCAAAAAGAACCAAAAATCTATCTTGAAAGTGTTAGAAGAAGAATGGAGGATGGAATGGAAAAACTAACAGACAAGGAAATGAAAAGAATAGAAGGTGGAATATCAGTATGGGTAGGTCTTGGAATAGGAGCTATTGCCATATTTTTATCTGGTGTATTAGATGGAATTATGCACCCAAAAGCATGTGAAGGAGGAAGTTATGCAAAAAATTGAGAAGAATGAACTGAAAAAGATAGAAGGAGGTGTGACTTTATCCGGAACACTTATCAATTCTTTTACGTCATTACTAAAGGTACTCTTAGAAGCGGGACAAGCTTTAGGTTCTTCGCTTAGAAGAGCAAAAGAAAATCAAATCTGTCCGTTGAGATAGAATAATATATATAATATGTATGTACAATGTATTATATTTGTATTGACAACTATCTTAGTGGAATGTTATGATTAAGCCATGAAAGGACGTGGATTTTATGGCAAGTACAAATACAATTACTATGAGTTTTCGAGTAGATAAAAAACTAAAAAAAGATGCTGACGATTTATTTAAAAACTTAGGTATCAACATGAGTGTAGCGCTAAATATGTTTTTAAAACATTGTGTTAGAGAACAAGAAATACCATTTAAGATAAGTATGAAAAAGAAAGAACCTAGTAAGGAATTATTAGAGGCTTTACAAGAAGGTGAAGATATCGTAAGTGGTAAGGTTCCAGCAAAAAGTTATACCAATATGTATGAAATGATAGAGGATTTAAAAGAATAAATGAACTATTCTATTACTTTTTGCTATTAGAAGTCCTAGTGAATTGTTTAATAGGTAATGTAGAAAAAAACGAAAGTGTTAGACTAAAATTTGCTATTTTTCGGCTGAAAAACATGAAAAAATGTAAAATTTTGTTGTAACAAAAGCAAACTAGTGTTATAATCGAACTTAGAAAAAAGCGAAGGGAGGGATATTAAGTATGACACAAGTAACTGTAAAGAACGGTAACTTAGATATGGCACTAAGAAAGTTTAAGCAAAAAGTTGCAAGAGATGGTGTCCCTTCTGAATGCAAGAAACGCGAATGTTATGACAAACCTGGTGTTCGAAGAAGAAATGCCAAGAAAGAAGCCATAAAGAACGCAAGAAAAAATGCTCGTAAAAACAATAGTAGAGATAACTAAAATAGCATGCTCATAGAAGCATGTTATTTTTTGACACTTTTACATTATGCTAATTTGGAATACTGAATTATAAAAATCTTTCTTTTTGATATGCTAACTTTAGAAAGATAGAGGTGCTTTCAGATGAAAAGATTTTTTAAGAATGGATTACAACAAAAGTATTTAGTAATTATTGCTATTTCAAGTGTACTTTTACTAGTAGGTGGTGCTAGTTTTGCACTATTTACAATGCATTTAGAGTATCAAAATACAGTAGGAATAAAGACAGGTACGTTAACAGGTGAATTGAAAGTAAATGGGACAGTAACAGATAAATTAACGGTAAATCAAGGAGAAAACAAGGAATTTACTGTAACCTTAAGAAACAACAATGATAGGGCTGCAAGATATTTACTTTATTATACAGGGACATTGCCTAGTGGATTAGAAGTAGGATATATAGTGGGAGATAATGTAGTAGCACCTCCCGAAACCAATGGGAGAAATATAACAAAAGAAACAACAGAAACATATAAAATTAAAGTTAAGAATAATACAACAAGTAGTCAGACGATACAACTAAAATTAGACGTAGGATTAGAAAAGGTAGATTTAAAAGTACCAAGTGATAGTCATTTATTTGAAAAAATGCAATTTTCAATTCCAGAAGATACACCGATGAGAGAATATATCAATTCTGAGAATGCAGAATTTAATGAAAATACTAAAAATAAAATGTTTGTTTATCACCATGAAGCAGGAGAACAACAAGTTGGATGGATAGAAGAAGAACTTACTGATTATAGATATATAGGTGCAAACCCAAACAATTATGTAACTTTTAATGGAGAAACAGCAGGATGGAGAATTATTGGAGTATTTACAGTCGAAAATGAAAAAGGTGAAAAGGAACAAAGAATTAAACTCATTCGAAAGGAGAGCATAGGTTCTTTTTCGTGGGATAATAAATTGAAAAATGAGGGTTCATCAGAGAATGATAATGGAAGCAACAATTGGACAGATTCAAGACTTATGATGCTATTAAACCCTGGATATGAAGCTAATCCTTTAGCAGCAGGAGGAAAGGGAAGTTTATATTGGAATAGAGAAACTGGTAAATGCCCGTTAGGAGAAAATGGAGCAACAGTAGACTGTGATTTCATAAGTAAAGGCTTAACACCTGAAGCACAAGAAATGATAGGGGATGCGAAGTGGTATCTTGGCGGAATTGAAAACTATGATTCAGCTACTGAAGGTATAGCTAAGGGACTATATCGATATGAAAGAGGAACAGAAACTTGCAACACAAAGAAAACTTGTACAACTAATAGAGAACCATATTGGATAGGAAAGATAGGACTAATATACCCAAGTGACTATGGATATGCAACAAGTGGAGGAGAAAGTATAACAAAAGACCAATGTTTAGCAGTGGACATTTATCATTGGTCAAGTCAAAGTAATTGTTATACTAATAACTGGTTATATGTGAGTGATAATTATCAATGGACTATTACGCCACGTTCTAATTATTCATATGATATTCTTGTTTTTAAAGAAGCAATAACTCGTGGTCATGGTTTTGAATATGGAAGTATAACTCGTCCAGTTGTGTATCTATTACCTAATGTCCAAATTATTGGTACGGGTTCTCAAGATGACCCATTTGTCTTTGCAACATAAGAAAGAAACGAATAAATATACCAATTTAATTAGAAGAATAAAAAGTGTATTGACTTAATTATAGTCTACACTTTTTGTTTTATTTTAAATTTAATAGAACAAATACGAAATTTTGTTTGACTAGCAAACTAAAGTATGATAAGTTGGATATAGGAGGAACGGTACAAATGAATGAACTTATAGAAACAGAAGAAAAAAGAATAGAAAGCATGATATATGAAATAAGAGGACAGCAAGTAATGTTGGATAGTGACTTGGCAAAACTTTATGAATGCATGAATGGAACTAAAGAAGTAAATCAAGCAGTAAAAAATAACCCTGATAAATTTCCTGAAAGATTTTCATGGAAACTAGACAAAGAAGAATATAATTATTTGCGGTCGAAATTTTCGACCACAAAACTAGAAGAGCAGGGTCGTGGAGGTAGAAGATATAATCCTCGAGTATTTACTGAACAGGGTGTAGCAATGCTTGCAACTATTTTGAAATCTCCTGTTGCAACTAGAGTAAGTATTGCCATTATGGATGCTTTTGTAATGATGCGTAAATATATATCTAATAATTTGTTGGAACAAAACTATATAAATAATATGGTATTAGAACATGATAAGAATATAAAATTGCTACAAAATTCATTCAGTAAATTTGAAGAGAAAAGAAAGAATAACGAAATCTATTTTAATGGACAAATATGGGATGCCTATTCCAAAATACAAGAGATATTTAAAGAAACGAAAGAAAAGTTAGTTATTATAGATAATTATGCAGATAATACAATACTAGATATGATAAAGAAATTAAAAGTAGAAGTTATACTAATAACAAAACCTAAGAATTTATTAACAGAACAAGATATAGAAAGATATAATAGTCAATATCATAATTTAAAAGTATATTTTAATGATAGTTTTCATGATAGATATTTTATATTAGATGATAAAGAAACATATCATTGTGGAACTAGTATCAATAGGATAGGGTATAGGACATTTTCAATGACTTTAATTAGTGATATAGAAGTAAGAAATGCTTTACAAAATAAACTAAATGAAATCGTATAAACTTGAAGTCCCAATTTGGGACTTCAAATTGGAAAAAAAGAAAAGACTAAATTATGAAGTTTTGAGGTCAAAAATTTTGACCTCAAAAAAGAAAACGTATAATTTATTTTAGTAGAAATGATATACAATGTTTTTCAATATATTTTCTTTCTAATTTGCGGTCAAAATTTTTGACCACAAATAAAAAAAACAGTAAATAGTTATTCATAAAGTTTCTAAGGTCGAAATTTTCGACCTTAGAAAATAAAAAACAAAAAAGAAAATGTAGAATTTGTTTTCGTAGAAAGAAAATGCAATATTTTGAGTATATTTTGTTGCTAGTTTTTTGGTCGCAATTTGCGACCAAAAAAATTAAAAGAATACACTAAACAGCTATTTATAAAGTTTTTGAGGTCGAAATTTTCGACCTCAAATAATGTCTTTAATATAAAAGGGTATGTAATATTTTTTGAGTGTTCTTAAAATTTAGTTTTGCAATTTCCTTTAACTTATCTTCTCCAAATTTTTCTACAATTTCTTCTCCAATTTTATCTACTTCAACTCCAGCACCTTTTGGAAGAGGAATATGAATACTATCACTTAACTTATCCATTTCCTTTAAGAAAAGATATCGACTAATAATAGAAGCTGAAGCTACTGCTAGGTTTTTATCTTCTGCTTTGGTCATAAAAGTAATTCCTTTTTGGATAAATGGAGCATCTTCTAAATATTCATAATATCTTCTTTCTCTAGCAAACTCATCCACAATAAGATAGTCAATTTTATAGTTTTCCTGCATCAATTCGTGTAGAACTCTATTATGTAGAAGGGCTTTTATTTTGTTCATATTGACGTCATGTGTATATTTTTCATTGTATTCACTATTGGATAAAATGACACTTTTATATGGAATTTTTTTGGCAATTTTTGGAGCAATTTGTAGAATTTTTTCATCCGTTAATTTCTTGGAATCCTTAATTCCTAATTCTTCTAAGTAAGGTATATCTTCTTCTTTTACATAACAACTTGATACAACAATAGGACCAAAATAATCTCCTGTACCTACTTCGTCACTTCCAATAGAAGAGCAATAATAATACTTCTTTTCTTCTTCTTTAATTTGTTTTTTATCTATTTTAGACTGTCCGTCAATTTCTCTCCACATTTCTGCATCCATATCTGCATTTTTTCCTTGGAACATGACTTTACCGGATTCATAAAGAGTAATAACCGTATCCATATCTACTGCTTGAAAAACAACATAAGGAATAACTTTATCCTTTTTCATATCCTTATAGTAATCAATTAACTTTTCTCTTGTTTTATCACTTACGCGAATAACTTCATTCATGGTTTTCACCTCAATTTCATTTTAACATTGTTTTTTATAAGTATCTAGTGCTTGCAAGAACTTTTCTTGGTAATTTTTTCCATTTGTGAAGATAAAAGTAATATGTTGCTTCCTCTTCTTTGTATGAAGAAGCCCTTTTTCAACTAAAACTCTCTTCGTTTGTAGAGAAACACCTTTTCCACCATCATAAAGAAGAGCTTGTGGTAAAAATTCTTGTAATTCTTTTTTAATCAGTGGATAGTGAGTACAACCTAAGACAACTTGTTTTATATCTTTGTATGGAGTGAGCAATTCTTTCAAATAAGTCCTTAGTTTTTCATAGTCATACTCCTCAATTAAAGTAGCAAGATTTGGACAGGAAAGTAGAATAAATTTATCATTACCATATTGATAAAATAGATTTTTGAATTTTTCACTCTGAATGGTATAAGGCGTTGCGAGGACAAGTGTTCTTTCGTCTTTATCATTATCATAAACCATTTTAATAGCAGGCTCTATGGCAACTATTGGAATATCAAACTTCTTTCTCAAATCACTTACAAAAGTACTTGCAGTATTACAAGCTATTACTATAATTTTACAGCCTTTATCAATTAAAGTTTCTATATTCTTAGTAATAATTTTATCAAGAACCTCTTTCTCTTTTTCTCCATAAGGAGCATTTTTATTATCGATTAGACAAAGAAATTCTTCGTTGGGCAGCTCTTTTAAAAGATGACTTAATACTGTAATAGCCCCAAATCCAGAATCATATACACCTATCATAAAACTTCTCCTTTAACATTTCCATCATATCTTATTTTTAAAATATTATCAAAAGAAAAATAGTATGTCAAAACCTTTCAAAAATTGGCAAAGTTTCTCAAGAATTTTCTTTGATAAAAGCCTAAAATAAGATATAATAATATTAGGAGGAATGAGATATGAATATTATTGATATTATTATCATTTTATTTATTTTAATGATGGGACTGCTTGGACTAAAAAGAGGCTTTTTTAAAGAAGTTGTGATGATAGCAGGAACAATTCTTGTAATTACAATTTCCTTTTTGTTAAAAAATCCTATCGCAGACTTCTTTTGCTTGAACTTACCATTTTTTGATTTTAAGGGAGTTTTACAAGGCGCAACAAGTTTATCTATTGTGTTTTATCAACTACTAGCATTCTTATTGATAGCCATTTTGCTGTTTGCTGTTTTAAGAATTGTTGTTCAAATAACAGGTATTTTTGAAAAAATATTAAGTATTACCATTATCTTAGGAATACCAAGTAAAATATTAGGATTTATTGTTGGACTTTTAGAAGGAGCAATTATAACATTCTTTGCTCTTGTTATCCTATCTATTCCACTACATAGTATGGATATGTTTATGAATTCTACTATTCGAAAACAAATTGTAAATGATATGCCAGTTTTGAATGACTGTGTAGGAGGTATCAATGATGCCATTGAAGAAGTTCATAAACTAACAGAAGATAAACAAAATGAGAAACAATTTAATTATGACGTGCTGGAGATTTTATTAAAATATAAAATTGTAAGTCCTGATTTAGCAAATAAACTTGTTGAAAAGGGAAGATTAAATAACATTGACAATGTAAAAGAACTAATTAAAGAATATGAATAGGTGATAGAATGATATATTTAGAAAATGAAGATTTTAATACATTAGTGAAAGATGGAGTTGTACTGGTTGATTTCTTTGCAACATGGTGTGGGCCTTGTCACATGCTAAGCCCTGTTTTAGAAGAACTTTCTAAAAAACGAAGTGATATAAAAATTGTGAAAGTTGACGTTGATGAGCATGAGGATTTAGCAAGAGGTTTTGGAATTATGTCTATTCCAACTCTTCAACTTTATAAAGATGGTGAATGCATAAAAACAAAAACAGGCTATCTTCCATTAGAAGACCTTACTGCTTGGATAGATGAAGAAGTATCCTAAAAAGATGCTTTTTTCTTTTAAAACTAAAAAATGCAACCGAAACTTTACAAAAAACAACTCAAAATTGGTAGGATGCAACCATGTTTTAGCTTATGATGGTATCGAGGTGGAAAAAATGAATTTTAGTGAAAACTTACAAAAACTAAGAAAAGAAAAAGGTCTTAGTCAAGAAGCTCTCGCAGAACAATTGAATGTTACAAGACAGTCTGTAAGTAAATGGGAAAGTAACGTAAGTTATCCTGAGATGGATAAGTTAATTGCTCTTTGTAAGATTTTTGACTGTGACCTAGATTCTCTTGTTAATGGGAGTGTTGACAAGAAAAAAGAAAGGGAAGTTCAAGAAATTACTGGCAAAGAAATCTTTAAAAAGTTGGATACTTTTATGAAAAAGTTTATATTCTTTTTTGAAAGTATGACAGCAAAAGACGTATTTAAATTTTTAATTGAAATCTTTTTCTTAATTATATTGATACTCTTATTTCGTATTCCTTTTGTAATCATTGAAGAAGTGCTTACTCATTTCTTAAGAAGCTATGCGGACCTTTATCATATTACAAATTTCATACGTTTCTTACTTGATTTTATTTATATTGTCTTTTCTATTTTAATTTTTATTTATGTCTTTAAGATTAAATATTTAGACCAAGTTGAAAATGACCAAATCAGAAAAGAAGTATTAAAAACAGCTAAAAATAAGGATATAAAGGAGAAAGAAACAGAAAAAGATGCATCAAAGGAAGAAATTAAAGTTGAAAAAATTTACATTCAAAAAACAGGAAAAAGCATCTCTGATGTATTGGCAACTCTTGTTCTTTGGTTTTGCAAATTTTGGGTTTTGTTATTTCTCGTAGGTTTTATCGCAAGTTTATTCCCAGTTCTAGTTCTTTTTGGTATCAGCATTAGTTTTACAATTACAGGACTTCCTCTTTTAGGAGTTGTCTTTGCTCTACTTGGTGGAATTTTATTCTTACTTTGTTTAATTGAGCCTTGCATCAATTTCTTATTCAACCAAAAATATCATGTAAAGCGTATTTTAATTACAGCTCTTGTCTCTTTTGTATTCTTTATTTTAGGAACAATTTTGTTTACTCTTGATATTTCAAAAATTCAATATTATGATGAGATATCTCCACAAATTGCTCAAAAAGAAATCGTAGAAGAACTTCCAATGAAAGAGGAGTTTGCTACTTGTAACTTTCCAAATTATCATAATATCTCATATCTAGAAAATGAAAGTCTTCAAGATAAAGTTCGAGTAAAAGTAAGAACAGTTTTACAAGATGTTTCAGTAAAACAAGATGAAAACGGACAAATTTATATCGATTATTTAGAGTATCCTGCATTTGGTATCGGAGAACTACTTGATATCATCAAAAAAGATTTGAAAAAGGGAAGGCTTTACAACTATCAATTTGATGCTTATTTAGAAATCACAATTGAAAGTAGTCAAGCAAACCTAAATCAAATCCAACAAAATAGAACTAAATGTTCCTATTAGAAATTTAAAAATAGGCATCTTCTAAAGATAGAATTGGAGTAAAATTTTCTAATTCTGTCTTTTTTTCTTCAGAAATATAGGCTGTTACTAAAACCTTTTCTTGAAAGTCTTTTTGAATAATCTTATCTTCTTTTAATAAATATTCTAATGGTTTTAATTGTTCATAAGAAACTTCTACTTGGACTTTATAACCTTTTTGAATTGGAACTAAATTGGCTTTTAAAATCGTCTCTTCAGCAGTTTTTTGATAAGCTCTTATAAGGCCACCTGTTCCAAGTTTAATTCCTCCAAAATAACGAACAACAACTAAAAGAGCGTTTTGTAAATGATACTTTAAAAGCATATTATAAATAGGAAGTCCTGCAGTTTTATTTGGTTCTCCATCATCATGAATACCTACTTCGTTTTGATAAATATAAGAATAACAATAGTGTGTTGCTTTTTTATAAGTTTCTTTAATCTTTGAAAGATTTTCTTTTAAATGGTTATCAAAGGGAAGAAGAATACCAATAAATCTTGAATTTTGTATCATGATTTCAAATGTAACTTCTGTTTCTGGTCTCACGTTATCACCTAAAAAGAGTATAACAAAAAGCTTTTGAAAAGGAAAGTATCACCCCTAAATAAAAAAGTTCTTAAAACTCTTGAATTAAGAACAAATGTTTTATATACTATTTTTGGATACATTTGAAATATATCAGATGCTTTCCCTTTCTTTAATCAAATGATATAAAGAAAGGTGGTGGTATTTATGACAAAAAGAGAAACTTCTCTATTTATTATAATATTACTATTATTCTTTGTAGTAATAACCTTACTATTTAGATAATAAAAACATCTGATTTCAACAAGAGTTGATTTCAGATGCAATCCATAAGGGAATGCATTTGATTCCTGCAATCAAATGTATCCTTTTTATTTTATGCAAGTTTTCTTGCTAGATACATCATAACATAGAAATATTTCTCTTTCAAGCTTTTCTAAATTTTATTTTTCTCTTTCAAGACCAATAGAAGTTATGATACAATGAAGTTGAAAGTAGGAGTTTAGTTTATGAAAAAGAAATTCATTTTACTGATTAGTGTGTTCCTTTTGTTTTTGACAGGTTGTTCTAAAGAAGTTATTACTACAGATACATTTATGAAACAAGCAGAAGAAAGCAATTTAGAAGTTAGCGATGCCAAAGAACAATACGCAAACTATGATTCAATTAAAGAAGTCATGACAGCAGGCAAGGGCGAATGGAAAGTTGAGTTTTACGTGCTTGATAGTGTTGAAGCTGCTAAAGGAATGTTTGATACTAATTACGATTTGTTCCAAGCCCAAAAAGAAAAATCTTTTATTGAAACTTCCTCCAATGAAGGAAACTATGACCTATACTCTCTTACATGCAATGGAAAATACATGTATATCTGTCGAGTTTCTAATACCTTAATTTATGCATCTGTAGATGATGGCTATAAAAGAAGTGTCAAAAAGTTTATTAAGTCTCTTGGATACTAATCGTTATAAATCCACAAAAAACCTTTAAAATTCATTGCAAGCTTTTCTGATTTTTGGTATGATATTAGTAAGTATTTGGAAGCAGTGAAAAGAAAAAAGTAGAAAGAAAAATTACTCTAGAGAGAATAGTGTTGGTGGAAACTATTCAAACTTCTTTTGAAAGCTATTCTTGAGTTTCCTTGGTGCAACCCGTTAAAGTAAAAAGACCAAAGTAGGATGGTACCGTGACCTTACATCACTCCTATAAAAGTGGTCTTTTCTTTGTATAGAAAGGATGAGTTTATGGAACTTTATTTAATTGGAGGTAAGGCAAGAAGTGGTAAAGATAGTCTTGCTGGCTTTTTAAAAAAAGAATATCAAAAAGCCTTTAAGAAAGCAGCCATTCTTCATATTACAGAGCCTCTTGATGAACTTTGCAAAAACTATTTTGGATGGGACGGAAAAGAAGAGACAAAACCAAGAGAGTTGATGCAACAGTTAGGAATTGAAATCATTCATGATAAGATGCAGGAAAAAGACTTACTAAAAAGGCATCTTGTTGATAAAATTGAAATCTTATCTTCTTTTTTTGAAGTCATCATCGTCGCAGATTTAAGGTTGATAGAAGAGTTTACCTATTTAAAAAATAAATATCCATCTGCCGTTACCATTCATTTATTAAGAGAAGAAGAAAACGGACTTTTAGAAAAAGAAAAAGAGCATCTAACAGAAAAAGATTTAGACCATGATTATCCTTATGACTATGTCATTTTCAATACGTCTTTATCTTCTTTAGAACAAGAAGCAAAAGAAATTGTAGAACAAAAAGAAAGGAAGTGTGCTTAATGAATAAGTTAATCGCAGTTGTAGGAATGTCAGGAACGGGTAAAAGTGTCGTGACTGAATACTTGGAACAAAAAGGCTTTACTAAAATTTACTTTGGTGGAGTTATCTATGATAAAATGCGGGAAGAACATATCGAAATCACTCCTGAAAGTCAACAAGCATTTCGTGAAGCTATTCGAAAAGAACTTGGAATGGGGGCTGTCGCAACACTACTTCTTCCAAAAATCACTGAAGCTTATAGCAGGGGAGATACTGTTTTAGATGGACTATATTCTTGGGATGAGTACTTAATTTTAAAAGAAGTCTTTGGTGCGAACTTAAAGCTTCTTGCTGTTGTGACCAGAAAAAAATTACGTTATTTGCGAGTTGGAAAACGAAAAGAACGTCCTTTTAACTTAGAAGAAATTGAAGAACGTGATATTTCCGAAATTGAAAATCTAGCAAAAGGTGGACCAATTGCTTTTGCGGATTATTATGTATTAAATAATGGTGACCGTGACGAATGCAAAAAAAATGTACGTCATATTTTAGAACTTATGGAAAAGGAGGAGACAGATGATGAAGAAAATGACCAATAATGAAATCAGAAAGATGTGGAAAGATTTTTTTGAAAGTAAGGGACATGCTTATTTTGAAAGTGCCCCTCTTGTTCCCATCAATGACGATAGCTTACTTTGGATTAACGCAGGAGTTGCTCCTTTAAAAAAATATTTTGATGGAAGTGTGGTTCCTGATGCGAAAAGAATTGTAAATATCCAAAAGTGTATCAGAACCAATGATATTGAAAATGTAGGAATTACAAAACGTCACTTGACTTTTTTTGAAATGATGGGAAATTTTTCTATTGGTGATTATTTTAAAAAAGAAGCAATTTCATATGCTTTTGAACTGTTGAC
>CANQWT010000018.1 GCA_947627635.1 uncultured Bacilli bacterium | reverse complement strand
TCGGTCGTCAAATCAAATTCACTTTTAGAGTACTTATTGAATAAGTGATAGAACACTTTCGAAGAAAAACGTAATTTCTTTTTCGGTTTTGCGGATACAATATCAAAGCCCTCTAAAGATTTCTTATAAATATTCATAATCATATCTAAGTCATAATCCATATCTAAATAGTCAAACTCATAGACAAAGTCTCCAATTGATAAATCAATTCCTGCATTCATTGCTAGTTCTCTTCCTTGGTTATAACTCATATTGATTACGTTAATTGTTACATTTCTCTTATTAGATACTTCTTTAATTTTTTGATAAGATGCATCTGTTGAACAATCATTGACACAAATGATTTCAAACTTTAAGAAATTCTTATCTAAAACATCAATTAAGTGATTTAAAAATACACTGATTTTATCCTCATTATTATTGACATAAACAATTGCGGAAATAAAATTTTTCTCTTTATCTATTTTTTTCATCATCTAACACCTCATCTAAATCATATACTGTATTGATTTTTCCTGAAAGAACACTGATAAAAGTTGGATTTTCAGAAAATTTCTTAATAACAGTTGGTCTTGAATCATCTATTTCAGAAGCCATTAAAATTGGTTTAATAGAAAATAATGACTTTTCATATTTAAATTCTAACTCATCTTTTAAATACTTTCGAGCTAAATTGGACATATAAGGCCATGCACTTTCTGGTCTTACTTTACATAAGTTACAATTTCCTAAACATTTTGGACTACAATATCCATTTGATTTTTCTTGACAAGCAAAAGTTGGTAGGTCATCATAACTTGTTTTATGGGGTGTAAAAGTAACACTTGTTAAAGAATGATACCCTGTTTTGCCAAAAGGCATGATGGAAAAGAAAGGTCCATCCATTACAGTAATTCCTATATCTTTTAGCTCTTTGGAAACAGAACATAAAATGATTTCACATAATTCATATTTGATTTTAAATTTTTCATACCCTAAGAGTTCTAAGATTTGGTTAACACTTGCATAAGTTGCATTGAGTAAAAATCCTGTTTCAAATGTTTTTTTATCTTTCGTTGTAATTACATATTCATCTTTTTGTTTTTTTATTGTTTCGATTTCTACTCCATATAAGATATCTACATTTTTAAGTTTCTTGATTTCCTTTAAGAAATAATCTTTTAAAATCATCGCATCATATGTATACTCTTCTGTATCAAAACAACCATCACACATTTCGTTTTTAAAGTATTTATTTGGATTTACTTCTTCACATTTAATGTTCGCATCCTTACAAAATTTTTGAAATTGTTCTTTATTGGTCCAAGAAAAATTAGAGGATGTGGCATAGATTTGTTTAAAATCTCTTAAAATTGAAAAATCATAATCTTGATTAAATCGTTCAAAGTATCCTGCGGATTTAATTGCTGTGGAAAAACTTCTTGGATAGTGATAGCCCATATGAACTCTTGCTTGATTAACATATGTCGCTCTTGTAAAAGCTTCTTGTTCCTTTTCAAGCACTAAAATTCTACCCCCCCCGATGGCTTTTTTTCCACAATGTAGGGCAGAATATAGTCCATAGATACCAGCACCAATGATGATTTTATCGTACTTCATTTTATCTCTCCTTTGGTTGATATGTTCCAAATAAGTTTTTAACAAGGACTTTGAAAAGTTCAGAGTTTCCTTTGAAAAAACTAATTTTAGTTGGTGTTTTCCCCTTTTTTGGATATTCTCTTCGAACTGGTATTTCTGTTGTTTTTAACTTGAGTTGGTCAGCTCTTACTGATAAATAAGCCAGTAATTCATAATTCATAAAAATATTTCTAAATGGCTGTACTTGAGGATGAGTTAAATATTTTTTTGAGTATGCCCGGTAAGCATTTGTGGTATCGGTATACCATTTTTTAGCCGTTAAAGAAATGATAGGCGCATGAATGAAGCGAACAGATAAATAGCGAATGAGAGGAGTATTGACTGCCTTTCCCCCTTCTATAAATCTTGAGCCTTGAACAAAGTCATACCCTTCTTCTAGTTTTTCTACAAACTTTGGAACGTCTTCAATACTATCTTTATTGTTCCCATCAATTGTGACAATTCCTTGATATCCTCGTTTTAAAGCCCAAGAAAATCCCATTCGAAGTTGCGCTCCTTGTTTTCCTGTATCTTTTTTTATAAGAACTGTATTGACTTCTAGATTTTTCATCTTTTTATCTTCGACACTACCATCCGTTGAATTTCCATCACAAATAATAATATCCACATAATCAGAAACATGGGCTTTTTTCGCTTTTAAAAGTTCTTTTTCAATTCGTGTTCCTTCATTGATTACAGGAATACATAAACAATATTTTTGTTTTTTCTTTTCAAGTTCATGTATTTCATATTGTGGTACATCCATTTTATCTTTTTCCATTGTTAACTCACCTCGATTGTTTGAGTTACATACTCTAGTACATCCATAATTTCTTTGATATCTTCTTGTTTTCCCATTTCAATAGAAACATAACCATCATAATGAAGTGATTTTAAGAGCGAAAATAATTCTTGATGAAGTTTTCTTGGTTTGATTTTTACTAAATTAGGTTCACTGATATGAATATGATGGATATAATTGATATTTTCTTTCAAAATAGCTAAATCCTCTTGATTTTCAATGACTGTTCCTAAGTCATAGTTGATTAGAACACCTTTTGTTTTTAATGCTTTCACAAACTCAATGGCTGATGCTGTTGTATTTAAAAAGTTTGTATGATAAATTGGTGGATTTGGTTCTAGGGCAATTGCAACATGATGTTCACTAGCAAAGTCACCAATTTCATTAAAGAACTGCACTGCCACAGAAAAATCTTTTTCTTTATCACTCATATTGCGATTTCGAGGACAACCAAAAACTAGGTTTTTGCATCCTATTTCTTCGGCATATAAAATAGCTTGCTTTGTATAATCTTTTAAGAGCTCATAGTTTTCTTGGCTTTCAAAAATATTTTCTTGATGACCATACCAAATAGATTGCATGGATACAACAGATAAATGATATTTTGTTTGAACTTGTTCTAAGATTTCTTTGGCTTTTTTTGTTTGAGCTTCTAAATAAGGGTCCATTGAGACAATTCGAGTTGGAGCGATTTCTAATCCTTTAATACCAAATTGATACAAAGTTTGATACATCTTATCATCCAGGTCTTTATCCCAAGCAATATTAGAAATGGCAAGTTTCAATTTTGGCTGTTCCTCATTCTCGATAAACTTTTTGATATCTTCCAGTAAAAACTCTTTATCAAAAATGTAACCATCTTTTCCTTGGAATATAGAAGTATATTTGGTTTTTAAATTGTAATAAGGAACTGCTTTATCTAGCTCATTTACAAAAGGCTCATGATACAAATAGTTATAAAGAGTTGATATCGTAATTGGTTCTGTGGCAAGATGCAGTATTTTTAAATGATGATGCATGGCGATTTCGATATGTTCCCATAAATAAGCCAAATTATAAAATTGAAATGTTCCTCTACTATCTGTGAAATTTAAAGCACTAAACTTTACTTCTTTCAATATCTCTTTTAGTCTTTGTTGGTCTTTGTTATTTAAATCTTTAATTTTATAGAAACCATTTTGTCCTTGTTCATAAAAGCGTTGAATATCTGGAGAAGTCTTCGCAAGACTAGATAGTTTATCTTCTTTCAATAAACTAGGAAATAAATGAATTAAATCATAGATAAAATTCTTCTTGATATTTTTTCCATAAAGTCCTGGCAAGCGAACAATTAAGTAATCTTTTATATTTTCTATAACCCATTCTTCTAAAATTCTTCTATTTTTTCCATAAGCTTCTTCTTTTTCAAAACAACTTACATCATCTTCATCTAAACCATCAGAATTAGAAAATACATCAATTGTAGAAATCAGAACTAATTTTTTAGGATTGATTTTTTGAATATTTGAAATTGCTTCTTGAATGACTTTCAAGTCTTGTTCTTCATTTTGATTTGCGATAAATTTTTGGGCAGGAATACCTGCATAAACCAACAAATCTGGATTTTTAAAGTATGCTTCTTCAATATTTTTAGAATTACATAATAAGTCAAAATGATGCTTTGCTTTTAAATTGCTTCCAACAAAGCCTGTACTTCCAACAAGAATCTCCATAAATAAACCTCCCAGTTCTATAAAAAGTATAACATAAAGTTTGTAAAAAGTAATTTTTTTTCACGAACTTTAAAGAAACTCATAGATTTTTATCTTTATTTTCTTTATAATTTGAAACTTATCAACATTTATGGTTATAATAAAAATAGAAACACAAATAAAGGAGAAACATTATGACAAAGATATTTGAAAAAGAGAATAGAGGGGTCTTACTAAATACTTTACTTATTGTAATCCTTATACTTACATTTCTTTTAACAAGTGCTTCCTTTGCTGTTCAAGGATTTGAAGATAGAGTGATTGGAAATAATGCTCTTGAAAATGTTAGTCTACCTGCACTTGCACATCACTTCTATCTTTCTTATCTTTTTCTTTTTCCAGTCTTACTTTTTCTCACTTATAAACTTTTAAAGAAAGGTTATTCTTTTCTCAATCAAGATTTTCAAAATTTCAATCAAGCTATTTCTATCTTTGGACTGATTAGTTATTTTTTTAGTTTCCTAAGTCCTCATACTTTTTCTAGTTTTCTTTTACCAATCATCTTTACAGGTATTACGTTTATAAGTATTTTCTTAAACAAAATTTTTAGAAATTCCAAATCTTTTCATTCTAACTTTTATACTTGGACAATTTTACTATCTATTCCTGTTGCAATCATCGGAACCTTTATCATGCATCGACTTCCATTTTTTAGATTCAGTCCTTATATTCATTTTATTGGTCTTTATTTCTTATCCATAATCATTATGACAGTTCTATTTAAAAACTGTAATTGGCACCGTCTTACAAAAAGTTCTACTTTCTTTTTATCCTCTTTAATTATTCATCCTTTATTCATAGAGCTTTATAATATTTTAAATCAATACCATATCTTTATTCCTCATAAAGGAATTTGTCTTATTTTAATTTATTTCATTTTATTCCTTGTATCAGTCTTTTCATATCGTCATATGAAAGAAAATAAAGATTTCAATTATAAGAAGTATTACTATCCTATTATTATTTTAGGTTTTTCCCTAATTTATGCGACCAATCCTTTAATCAATTTCATCAATACTGATTTTTTTGAAGCTGCGAACCATGGAGTTTCCATCTTTGAATTTCTTAAATTTGGTAAAATTCCTCTCATTGAAACATTTGATGCTCATATGTTTACACATCAATTTCTAGGAATTTTATATGGAATAATCAATCATGACATTCACGGAGCTATCTTTAATATTTATGATACTTATCAAACTGTTCTTTTCTTCATACTTCTTTACTTTTTAATCCAAAAATTGATTGGACAAGATGAAGCTTTTTTAAGTATTATTGCTCTTCCATTCTTAAATGATACTGCACTCTTTTCTTATTACTTTGTGATTATTTGTATCTTTACATTTTTAAAAGCAGTCAAACAAAAGAATTTCCTTTCCTACTTGATTTTCTTCTTAAGTCTTGCCTTAAGTTGTATCTATCGCTTAGATATTGGTTTTGCTATTTCTATATCTGCTTGTTTATTACTACTTTATTTAGTCATTTTAGACCACAAGAATTATCCAATTAAAAAAATTATTACTTCGTTTGTCTGTGTAGTGGGAATATTTCTCTTTCTTTATTTAACTCTTTGTCTACTTAAAAATATCAACCCTATTACAAGAGCCCTTGAATTTTTAAAACTATCTCTTTCTAATAGTAATTGGGCATATTCAATTATTGGAAATGGATACTCCTATGCCTATTTTATTTTCTATTATGTTGTCCCAGTTCTAACAATTCTTTCTCTTCTTTATCTTTTAATCACTAAGAAAAGAAATTTAGATACTCCAAGTTTCGTTTTAATTCTTCTTGCCCTTTTCTATTTATTTAATTTTCAAAGAGGAATAATAAGACATTCACTTGCTGAAAACACAATATCTTGTATATCAGGTTTAGCAATTTTATATTTCTCATTATTTATTTACTATTGTAATCAAAATAAAACTGGTATTTTTAGTATTAGTTATTCAATAATTTTAGTGTTCTTTTCCTTACTCATCAATTTGAATTATGAAAATTATTATAGTTTAGTCAATTTAACTTTCAATAAAGAACTTTCTTATCAATTAGAGGATGAAGCAAGTACAAAAAAGGAAAATAGAATTGTTTTGTCAGATTGGATGAAAAATGAATATCAAGATTTAAAATCTGTATTAGCTCTTCTTTTAAAGCAAAATGAAACTTATTTAGATTTTAGTAATCAAACTTTATTGTATAGCCTTTTAGGATATGAAAAACCTGTTTATGTGAACCAATCTCCAGGCTTATTATCAGGTGAATATACACAACAATTATTTTTAGATGAAATTAAAAACTTTAAACATGTTCCTATTGCTTTAAAAGCCAAAGATAAAAAACTATCCAATTCATTAGATGGTGTAGCTAATGATTACCGATACTATTTAATCAGTGAATATATCTATCAAAACTATTCCTTCCTAACAGATGTAAATGGCTATGAAATTTGGATAGAAAAAGAAAGATATGAAAGTGCGAAACAAATACTCAAAAAGAACCATATTCCTATTATAAAGGAAGAAAGTGAACAAGAAATAGTCAATCTTCAGTACATTCCATATATATGGGGACAAGAAAATAAAAAAGTAGAAAAACAAATCAAGCTGAAGAAAGAAGAAAAAGAAAAGCAAATCGCATCAGTTCTATCAGTAGAAAAATTGGATAAAACAAATGGAAACTATCTTATTTTAACCATTGAAAACAAACAAGATTTAAAAGATATTCGTCTAAAACTCAAGAGTAATCATACAGTTCAAAGTATTGTAAAATTCTATATACCAAAAGGAACTTACACTTATAAAATTAGGATTAGTACGTTAAATAGTTGGTACTTTGATGATATCAATCAAATTGAACTTGAAAAATTAGAAGGGGTTACTCTAAAACATTGGTCACTTGCAGAAGGAGATACACTCCAATAAATTCTAAAAAAGGAAACACTTATTCTCATTGTTATGGAAACTAGGTATTTTATAATTTCCTTTACTTTGAGAATTCACAAAAGAAAGAAATTTTCCTTTTTTTATTTGTATTTCTATTTCTTTTTGTATAAAATAGAAATAGGTGATGCAACTTGAAAAAACAAAATGCTTTAATGATGCAGATGGCTATTTTCTTTATCTTTGTCATTGTTACTTTTGGAATGTTAGTGATTTATCAAAAAGGAAATATGCTACTTTATCCCAAAATAAAGAAAGAGTTAGATACTTATTTTAATGAACACTATTTATCCATTCTAAAAGAAGTAGATAAAAGTGAACTGCTTTTTAACTTCGATGATAAAAGCTACAAATATGTTTATCAAAACAAACAAAACGAAAAACTTTCTTTTGAACTCATTTATACGAAAAAGAAAAAAATAAAATCAACTTATCAACAAGATTATGTGGAAGGAAAAAGTTTTTTAAACAGTCTTTCTAAAGATTTTCAAAAAGAAATACAAAAAATCTTAAAAAAAGAAGAGTTATCCCCAATTAAAGTGGAAAACCAAATGATTTTAAGTGATTTAAAAAAGAAAGAAAAAGAAAAATTGCTTTCTAAAAAAGAAAGAACGAAAGTAGCCTTTTATCAAGTTGAGTTTTCTAAAACCATCTCTAGTTTAAATGCAAAGGAAATGGTAGATGTATTAACTCGTGTTGATGAACTTTTAAAGAAAAAGTCATATCATCCACTTTCTTATCAAGTTCAGTTCACTCTTCAAAGTGATGGTACTAAAGGATTTATCCTAAAAAATGTCACTCGAAAAACATTGTTAGAAGGAAAATTAGAAACCATCATCAATCAACTCTATCAAAATGAGAAAACTAAAGACGAAAATACAGGAATAGAAATGGAGGAATTAAAATGAATGAATTAAACGAATGTATTTTTTGTAAAATTATCAAAGGAGAATTACCTTCTTACACCGTCTATGAAGATGATGATATTAAAGTAATTATGAATATCAACCCTACTACAAATGGCCATCTATTACTTCTTCCAAAGAAGCACTTAGAAACTTTTTTAGATGTCTCACAAGAATTTATTGTTCATGCTTTTGAAGTCATCCAAGAAAAAGTCTATCCTCTTCTTAAAGAAAAGCTAAACTGTGATGGACTAACTTTTTCTCAAAACAACTTCTATGGACAAGAAATCAAACATTTTCATATTCATATTACTCCAAGATATGAAGGTGATTTAGTAGATTATCAATACAACAAAGAGATGCTTGAGGATGTTGAAGATGTCTTCTTTAAGCTTCTAGAAGATGAACTTGGAAAGTAAAAATACTAAAAGTAGAAAATACCAAAGATGAAATGTTTTGGTATTTTTTTTGGAAATCTTTACCATTTATAGCGTAATAAAAAGAAACATTAGTAAAGTACTAAATGTTCCTCCTCTTTTATACAATGATACAAAAGTCTAAAAAGAATGCTTTTCCCTTTTAGTAAGCATTACAAATAGAACCTAAAATAATTGCAAGTAAGATATAAAGTACAATAATGATTAAAAATCCATGACTTCCACTTCCGTTTTCATAAGAAGTATAAGTTGTTGGATTTACTCCACTATTACAAGTATTGCAAGCCATTTTAAACACCTCCTTTTATGTTTAGATATAGGCACCGATGATGATGACGAGTAAAATGAATAGTACTAAAACAATTGCTTTTGATGATACAGAATTACCCATAACTTACATCCTCCTTTTTTCTAGTCTTCACAGTATTTTATGGTAAATGACTAAATTGTGTGCGGACATTAGTCTAGTTGCTTGCGAAAGTTTTATTTTTTTGCTATGATTAAAGTGATTGGAGGAATAAAACATGAAGAATAAAAAAATAATTGTAGGAACTCTTTTTCTATCTTGTCTTACTTTAGGACTTACAGGATGTGGAAAAGAAGTCACTTTAAAAAATGGGGAAAAGCCAGTTGTGACTTATAAAAAAGGAGAAATTACATCTGATGAGTTATACAAGGAGCTAAAAGAACGTTATGGAATTTCTGCTCTAATTGAGCTATTAGACCATGAACTATTTGATAAGGCTTATAAAACAGACGATGAAGAAACAGAATACGTAAATAGTCAAGTTTCACAAATGAAAAGTCAATACAACAATGACCAAGAACAATTTGAAAATGCTATTAAAAGTTATTTAGGTCTTGAAAGTGAAACAGAGCTTAGAAGCTTACTTTCTCTTGAGTACAAACGTGATAAAGCAATTAAAGATACTGTTAAAGCAGGCATTAAAGATGATGAAATCAATGCTTATTATAATGATACAGTTATCGGTGATATTACTGCGAAACATATTTTAATTAAACCTGAAGTTACTGATGACATGACAGCAGATGAAAAAGAAGAAGCTGAAAAGAAAGCTCTTGAAACAGCTAAAGAAGTTATTAAGAAACTAGATAAGGGTGAAAAGTTTGAAGACCTAGTAACTGAATATAGTGATGATGCTGCGACAGTTGAAAATAAAGGAGAACTTGACCCATTCAACCATGATAGTGGAATGGATGAAAACTTCTTAAAAGCAGCCATTGGACTTGAGAAAGGAAAATATACAAAAGAACCTGTTAAGTCAACTTATGGATATCATATTATTTTAAAAGTAAAACAAGCTAAAAAGCCTGAACTTAAAAAAATCAAAGATACAATTATTGAAACACTTGCTGAAGATAAATTAAATAATGATGCAACAGAAAGATATAATGCTTTAATGAAAGCAAGAGAAGATAAAGGCTTAAAGTTTGAAGATGATGAATTGAAAAAAGACTATGATGAATATATGAAAAACTTAATTGATAGTGCAACTGCTCAATAAAAATTCTAGAAATAAACAAAGGATTTACTCATTTTGATTAGTAAATCCTTTTTGATAGAGTTTCATTTTAATTTGACGTTCTAACTCTTCCCCACTATATTTTCTTTCCAAGCGCCTCTTGAGTTTATTATATTCCCTTTCTCTTAGAGCTTTATCATCTTGAAAAGAAACATTTTCTAAAACTTCTTGTAAGATATTGAAATGGTATCCTTCACTTAAAGTAGTTTGCTTTATTTTTTGCTTTAAAAAAGTAGGACTTTTAGTACGATTAGAAGTAATCATCTTGGTTACTTTTTTTTCTAATTTTTCCCGTTCTAGTTCTTCAGTGTATGCCAAAAGAGCTTGATTTACTAAGTCTTCTTCTACTCCTTTTTGAAGAAGCATATTCTTAATTTTCAAAGGTCCCCAAGAGGTTGTAAGCATTTGATTATTCACATAGCTATCTGCATAACGTAAGTCATCCAAATACTTTTGTTCTTCTAACTTCTGAATAGTTTGGTCTATATTTTCAGGAAGATAGCCTTTCTTTTTCAAATCCTCTTTTAATTCTTTTTTTGTTTTAGCTCTTTTTTCTATCACTTTTAAACCCTGATAATAAGTTTCCCAAAAGGCATTTTCTAGAAGAATTGTCTCTTTCTTTTTATCATCCAATTTCTTAGAGAGCAAAAGCTCATACTTTAGAATTACTTCTTCATAAACAGTTAATTCTTCTTGATTTTCTAGAAAGAGAGTATAACTTCCATTTCTATTTCGCTTGAATTTCTCTATTTTCATTCAAATCACCCTCTTCTTTTATTATAGCATATCCCTTTTTTATATTTCCTTTAAAAAGATACAAAAAAGTGGAGAAAGAGTTATTTTTCTTTTTCCACTTTTAAGTGCCCTTCCAATATTTCTTCAAGGGCTCTCCCAATATTCTTTTTACATTTGTATTCAGATTCAGGCATTTGGTAATGTTCTGTCTTTGACATTTCTTTACTACGTCTTGCGGCAATATGAACAAGTTCATATTTACTTCCTACAATGTTTAAAAGTCTATCAATAGACGGATATATCACTGTATCACACTCCCTATCTTAACTATAACGTTTTACATTTTCTTTCGCAAGTAATATGACATAATTAGACAGTTATTGACAAATGAAAAAGTGTCAATGACACTTTAACTTAAACCATTACATGAATTCATTCTCTCTTGAACATTGTGTGTAACATTTTCTTCACAGCAAGAATATTCAGGATTATATGTGTGATGATAAACATGATGGTTGATAATACGAGTATGAATTGGACAAATATGTGGAACTTCATGCATAATCGTGCGATTAACTACTCGTTCTTGAATGGGTTCCATAACAGGTACTTCAGTTTCCTCTATTGTTCTTGATAAATTACTATTGAAATAAGTAGCTTCATTTTCAATATCGATATTCTGGGTAATAACCTCATTATTTTCAATCACCGTAGTATCTTGATTTTCCATACATGATGAAAAACCAGAGCAATTACATAACATCTTTTTTCCTCCTATCTACTATAGAGTATGTCAAAAAGATATATCCTGTATCTTTAAATGCCTAGAAGCATAAAAACCATCCTAACTAAAATTATAGAATGATTTTGTATTTTAATGTTCTTCTAGTTCAAAATTTAATAATTTTCGACAAATTTCTTCATATAAATCTTGCTCATGTTTTATAGTATCTATTAAAAACATTTTATCTTTTTCATATTTTTTTAAACCATTCATATAATAGGGTTTATCAACATCCAATACTATAAAAGGCATGATATTATTTTTTAAACACTCTTTAAACATGACAATTCTGCCAACTCTCCCATTTCCATCACCAAAAGGATGAATACGTTCAAATCTAAAATGAAAATCAATTATATCTTCTATAGTAATATTTGTTTTATGATTATATTCTTCTAACAAGTTGTCTATTTCTTTCTCTACATCTTTAGGTTCTGTAGTGTTAATAACATTAACTAGTCCTATCATATTAGGAATGACTTTAAAACCACCAACATTGTACCTAGGATTTTCCTCATCACTAGTATTCCTTTTTAAGATTTTATTCATCTCTATCATCATTTCTTTGGATAATTTCTCATCAACATGGTCTAACATATAATCAAATAACTTAAAATGATTTTTTGTTTCTATTAAATCATCCAATTGAATTAAATCATCACTTTTAGGAATAAATGATTCTGTATCAAATATTGCTTCGGTCTGGTCACTGCTTAATCTACTGCCTTCAATTTTGTTTGAATTATATGAAAAATTAACTTGAGAATAATGATATATATTTCCTTTAAATTTTGATTCTTTTTGCTTAAGCAATTCATTTTTAATTTTGCTTATATCCATTAGTATCACCTCTATACTATTCATTATTTTCGATAACCTTCATCTTTATTATAACATGAAAAAGATATTTTTGATTGAAAACGATTTTAATTTATAAATTCATCATAAGTACCTATCATTTTTTAAATTTAGAATTTACTTTTCTCTTTTTATAGAATACAATGATATAGACAAAGGAGATTACTACAGATGTTTGGACATATTAAACTAAAACTTTATCAATCACAACTCATTGGTAAAACTTATGAAATTAACTATTCAAGTAAAATAAATAGTCCGTTTATTATCAAGACATATCTTGTTACAGCACAAGATATTTTCTATCATTTTAAGTATCTTGATACCATAAAAATTAAAGATAGTAAAAAAATGAAGGAATATGTTACCTTTCTTGAAGATGATGGCTACTTACCTTATAACTATTATTTATCACAAGATGTATCTGAAATTTCTAAAAGCTATACGAAAAAGAACACTGAATTATAAAAGTGTTCTTTTAAAATGGAAGACGCATATTTCCGTTTGAAAATTGCTTCATCATCTTTTTCATTTGGTCAAATTGTTGAAGAAGTTTATTGACTTCTTGGACGGATAAGCCACAACCTTTAGCAATTCTAGTCTTTCTACTTGCCTTAATAATTTCTGGTTTCTTTCTCTCTTCAGCAGTCATTGAAAGGATAATTGCTTCAATGTGAGCCATTTGTTTCGGAGGGATTTTCACATTATTCAGTCCCATTTTAGAAGCACCTGGAATGAGTTTTAATAAATTTTCAAGTGGTCCTAATTTCTTCATTTGCTTAAGCGTCGATAAAAAGTCTTCTAAATCAAATTTTCCTTGTTGCATTTTCTTAGCTGTTTTCTCTGCTTCCTTTTCATCAATTGCATCTTGAGCTTTCTCAACCAGTGATACAATATCCCCCATTCCTAAAATTCTTCCAGCCATTCTTTCTGGGTCAAAGAAATCAAGACCATCTAGTTTCTCTGAAACACCAACAAATTTAATAGGAACATGAGTAAGATGCCTTACAGAAAGAGCAACACCACCTCTTGTATCACCATCTAATTTCGTTAAAATAACTCCGGTGAGTTTCAATTTTTCATTAAAACCTGTGATAACATTGATGGCATCTTGTCCCATCATCGCATCAATTACCAACAAAATTTCTTCTGGCACTAGTTCCTTTTCAAGTTCTTTTAACTCATCCATCAAAGCTTCGTCTATATGAAGACGTCCTGCGGTATCTACAAGAACATAATCAAATCCATGTTCTTTGGCATAAGAAACTGCATTTTTAGCAATTTGAACAGGATTTGCTTTCCCTTCTTCATAAACTTCAATATTTAATTGCTTTCCAATTTGCTTTAACTGGTCAATGGCTGCGGGACGATAAACATCACAAGCTACTAAAAGTGGCTTTCTTGCATGTTTCTTTCGTAAATAAGAAGCAAGCTTTCCAATTGTTGTTGTCTTACCACTACCTTGAAGACCTACAAGCATGAGTATCGCAGGATTTCCTTTTAAAGAAAGAGGAACACTTTCCCCACCTAAAAGTTCTGTCAATTTATCTTTTACAATTTTAACAAACAAATCCCCAGGTTTAATACTTGACTGTACTTCTTCGCCCAGAGCTTGTTCTTTCACATCTTGAGTAAATTCCTTTACAACTTGATAGTTGACGTCTGCTTCTAATAATGCAAGACGAATTTCTCTCATCATCTCGCCAATGTTTTCTTCTGTAATTTTACCATAACCCTTCATCTTATGAAGCGCATTTTGTAAGCGATTTCCTAAACTTTCAAACATTTTTATCACCATTTTCATTATATAGAAAAATGAAAGAAAAGTAAAAGAAAAGATGCATTCTTTTCTTAGTCTGGTACTTCAAAAGCTTCTATTTTCCCATAATCTTGATAGGAAACTTTGATAAGAAGCGTCGTTGGAACTTTATTTTTGTAGGTAAGATAAGGTGAGTAATCATAAGTAATCTGGGAAATCTTACCCTCTTTAGAAACTTCAATATCAATTGTATTCGCATCATCTGCGATATCAATATTCTCATTATAATAAAGCTGATAAAGTGTAGTCGTACTCACTTCGTAATGATATAAAGCAGTATTTTCTTTATAGACCGTTTTGGAAATAAAAGTCGCTTTAGATAAAAGTTCTTCTATGAGTTCTTCCTTCATCACTTCAGGTACATCAAAAGGATTTTCAGAAATTTGCCAGACATTATTTTGATGAATTAAAGAAAGACCACTATATATAAAATATTCTTGAGCGGTTGAAGAAGTAAAATTCTTCATCTTATCATAGCTTTTTCCTTCTAAGTTTTTCTCCACTCCATTGATATTTTCATAGTAAGTAAAGTGATAGTTTCCTTTTGTAATTTCATCTAAAGAAACTGTTTTACTACTCTCATTACTAATCGCAGGAAGTGTTGTTTTAGAAGCTGGATTTTTCATTGCACTTCGATAAGACACTCCAATAAATAGGAAAAAGAAAAAGTAAAAACCAAAGAAAAAAAGAGCTTTGCCTTTTGGACTTTGCCATATATTTTGTAATGTAGAAATCGTCTGATTAGACTGTTTTTTAGCCTTTTTCCCTTTCATTTCTTCACCTACTTTAGTACTTGATTTAATAATTTATTTTTATCCACACCATTTAAAAAGTCTTTTACAAAACAACGTTTCTTTCCTTCTAGTTGTATTTCTTCTAGTATGAGTTCACCATCACTTGTTGATACACCTATACCATCTTTATAAAGGGCAACAATTGCTCCATCTTCGTGTTCCATATAAACATGGTCTTCACATCGTGCTTGATAGACTTTTAAAACTTTACCATCTAAAGTAGTATAGGCAATAGGGTCAGGGTTCATTCCCCTTATTTGGTCATATAATTCCTTAGTTGTTTTATGGAAATTGAGTTTTTCTTCACTTCTTGTAATATTATAGGCAAAAGTTACGTCTTCTTCATTTTGTTTGATGGCATCTACTTCTCCTTTTACAATTTGAGGAAGTGTTTCAATTAAAAGTTTTGCTCCTACTTCACTCAATTTTTTGGATAACGTACCCTTCGTATCACGTTCTGAAATTAGAACATTTTCTTGAGCAATAATATCCCCTGCATCCATCTTTTCACTCATATACATAATCGTAATTCCAGTTTCTACACACCCATCTATAATTGCTTTATGAATAGGAGCACCTCCTCGATACTTCGGTAAAAGAGAAGCATGAACATTGATGCATCCATATTTCGGATAGTTTAACACTTCTTGTGGCAACATTTGTCCATAAGCACAAGTAATAATCATGTCTGGTTTCAAAGCTAAAATCACTTGGTATTCTTTTTTTAGTGACTGAGGTTGAAATACTGGGATATTATAAAGAGCTGATGCTTCTTTAACAGGAGATGGTGTTAAAATATGCTTTCTACCCACAGGTTTATCTGGCTGTGTTACTACTCCAACCACTTCATAATTTGAAACTAATTGTTCTAAAACAGGCACACTAAATTCTGGTGTTCCCATAAAGATTATTTTTATTTTTTTCATGTTTTCACCCAATTCCAAAGTATCTAAAAATTAAAATCAAAGTAAGTCCTGTGATAATACAAAGTAGTCCTCCTAGTGCAAAGACATCTGCGTAACCATGGTCATTGACAGGCTCATTTAGTAAAACAGGCTTTTCATCTTGGTCTTCTATCTCATCAAAGTCTAAATCTAAAGTTAATGTATTTTCATCTTGAAATAATGGTTTAGAAAGAGGAGGTTTATTATCAAGCACTTTTTCTTTTTTCTTTTTACGAAGAAGCTTCTTTTCTTTCTTTTGGTCTTTCACAATTTGTTTCGTTAAGGCTTTCTCTTCCTCTAAACTAAATAATTTTTCAATAGGTTCCTCTTTCTTTTCTTGAAGAGGTACTAAAGCAATTTCTTGAGGGGCTTTTACTACAACTGGTGCTTGTTCTTCTTCTCTTTCTTTTAAAATACCCAGTTCAATTTCTTTGTATTCAGGAAATAAATCGACTGTAAAATCAAGAGATAAAACCGTTTTTTCTAAGACATCATCTGGATAACGACTATCTGTAATTCTTGCCATACTAATGACAAAGTCTTCTTTTTTGGCATTCTTTAAAATCGCATCAATATCAGGAAGATAGTTTCTACCTACTACCCTTCGTTCAATAACGGCAATACAAGGAATAGAAGTATTGACTTGTAACTTTTGCCATTGTTTCTTAAAAGCTTCACTAATAATTTTATGTTCTTTTTCTGATAAGTGAACATGACGACCTAACTGTTCTAAATTTTTTCTGCAAGCTTTAAAGTCTTTGCGATAATAAGCAAAAGTATCATACTGATTTCCTTTCATGTATGGACTAGTTGAGGTAATATCACAAAAATACGTTGGTGAAGAAATTGCATAATAGTAAGCCATTAACGGACTATCTGTTAAGTAGACTTTAGGACTTTTTTCCAATAAATCTTGAGGAATAAAATTAGGATAGCGATGGTTCTTAAAAATATGAGCAATTTGCTTCATAACTTCTTGAGGATACTTGTAATTCTTAGGTCTTATTCCATTTGCTTCTACAGTATCTTTAAATACAGATGGAAAACTATGAAAACAATATCCATTGACAATATAACGGTCATAGATTTTTTCTAAAACTTTACGTTTATTTTCATACTTTACTAAATCAGAAAGTCCTAGTTCAACTCGTATTATATCTCCTAAAATAGAATTGATACCTATTACTAGTTCTTGATGATTTTTATAAGAAGAGGTTAGCTTTTCCAATTGATGGATAAATGTTTCAAAATAAGTATCAGACTTTACAATAATTTGATATTTAATAATCGCATCAATTAAAATTAACATAGAGTACAAGTTGTACATTTTCTCTTCACCATTGATAGAAAAAGGAGATTTTTTATTCATTGTTTTACGATGATTTAAGACTGTAGAAAGGAGTTCTAAAACAATGGGTTCTTTTAGCTTATTTCCAAACATTTTATAAAACTCCTTTCTATTATATTACCTTTATTATAGCAAACAATTAAAGGCTTTTCAACTTTGTTTCGACAAAAGAAAAAACCTCTTTTGAAAGAGGAATTTTTAGATTATATAATTTCTTCTTGAGAAGCAGATGGTTTTGCCATAAGTTGTGATATATCCATCTCTGGAATAGCACTTACAACACCTTGTACTGGAGACTGTGTTGGGTTCATTGGCTGAATTTGAATCCCCTGTGGTGCAGTTGGTGTTTCTGTTGGAGCTACTACAGATGGCATTTTTACTTCTTCCTGTGGCATGATAGAACTGGTTGGTGCTTTCTCATTTTGTGGAGCAATGACTGGAGGTGTTACTTGGTTTGGTTGAGCTGGTGCATTTACTTCTGGAATAACAGGAGCCTGCGTGTTTTGTCCTAATGGTGATGGAGTAGGATTTACTGTTTGATTTTGGTCTATGTTAGGAGGGGCAACAGGCTCTACTTTAGGAGTTTGAGGTGCTGATGTTTGAGGAGTTGCTCCTTGGGCTTGATTACTTCCTGTCCAAATTTTCGCAACATCACAGTTACCACTTTTTGGAACTGGATTTGGCATTTTTAATTTAACAATGAGTGGAATTTTGAAAGCCATACCAAAGCCTAAGCAAGTACCTGCTTGTAAACTTTTTTGTTTTTCTACTATTTCTTCACTAATATTTGGAACCATTTTCTTAATGTAATCTACATCGGTTGGATGGTTCATTTTAAAGATTAAGAAGTTTGAGCATTGTGAGATAACAGTATCTGATAGTTCAACTGGCCTTTGAGAAATCAGTCCTAAAATTACTCCATATTTACGTCCTTCTTTGGCAACACGGTCAAAGATATTATAACCAATTAAGAACTGGTCGGTATCATGTTGAATATAACGGTGAGCTTCTTCTACAATAATATGGAATGGAATGCTTGCTCTATTTTGTAAGCCTTTCGCAAACTCAAAAATTAAACGTGTATAAATTTTGGTAATGACTTTTGCAAAAGAGTCATCCACATCATCTAAATTGATATTGACGATTTGATATTTCACACCATTTTGAATTAAAAGACTAGAAAGATAAGATTCTAGGGAAACATATTCTTTCACATCAAAATATTTTGCCTGATTAGACGTAATTAAGGAATGAAGACGAACTTTAATTGTTACTGCATCTCCATAAGTATTTTCATTTCGTAACCAACCTTCACTAATTAAAGTAAAGTTAAGTGCTTTCTCTAAGTCAGCAAGGGTATAGAAACAAGCTCCTTCTGGCTCATAGTCATCATACATTGGGTTAATGAAGTTAGAAACATATTCTGTCAAAAGAACACTTTCAGTAAATTGTCCTTGAGAATCAATTAAAAAGCATTCTCTAAATTTACGAACATAACCAATTCCTTGAATAGGTGACTCTAAATTAAATTCTTTTGTCGAACAAGAACCGATAATTGAAAAGATTTCATTTCGTTTATTAGGAGCTGTTTGATTAGTATATAAAATCGTCATAATAGCTTTTGCTATCAAATGGTTTTTATATGCTTCAGCATCCATTCCTTCTTGAGCAAAAATACGAACAAGTTTCAACATTCTCTCAACAATAGGAAGTTGTGAGTGTTCAGTAACCTGTAAAAGTAAAGCTAAGTCATCACAGTTTAGTAGCCAAATTGGTAAACGAAGTGGTTCTCCTTTGTTTTCTGTTTCATTGGTTGTTAAAAAACGATAATGATAATTAGAATTGATTTGATTGATATCTTTAAAGGCATTATAGTATTCACCTGAAGAGTCAAACATAATGATATTAGATTTGTATGGGAAAAGTCTCATATCTTCAAACATATTTTGAAAAATACGAGATACTCCACAAGATTTACCACTACCACTGTTTCCTAAAATTGCAAAGTGATTACTAAAGAAGTTATTAACATCTAAGTATACTGGAAAATCATTATAGTAAGGACTAACTCCAAGAGGCATGTATCCTGCTTTATCTTCCCCTGTAATTAAAGGAATTTCATTCTGTTCAATGACACGAATTTTAGCATCCAAACTTGGTTTACGAAGTACACCACCAATTAAGCGTCCATCTTTAATTTCCCCTAAAAATCTTGCTTTAACAATACCTTCAGATAAGTCATCTACTTCACCTAAAATCGTTTTGTCCTTATCTTCAAATATTAAATGCAAGTTCATTAAATTCATTTTTACTTCTGCATTTTCTTTTAATTTAATATTGGCAGAATGGTCACTGATGTATACTATTTTATCAAACATATTGCCACCCCTATTCTTCTATCTATAATTAGTATACAAAATTTTTAAGAAAAAGAGAAGATGTTTTTTTGACATTTCTTCTCTATTCTCTTTTACTTTCCATCATTTCTTCTAACTTTTGATATTTTTCTTGCAATAGTTCATCATACTTTTGTAAAAGCTTCATCTTTTTACCTTTAGAAAAAACAGTTGCTGTTAAAATTTCTTTGCGTAATTCTTCTCTTTTTTCTTCAAGAGGTATAATTACAAGTTCTTTATACATACTAATCTTATCTAGCATTTTTAATTACTCCTAAGATTATTATAGTGGTTATACAACCAATAGTCAAACAACATGCCAAATTGGTATTTTATACATGTAAGGTGATTAAAATGGGCAAAGATGAAGTCGATGTTACAAAAGTGCCAATGGGAAATGGAGAAATTCATTTTAAACTTGAAGAACTCTTAAAAGAAAAACACATCAGTAAAAATCAAATGATGCGTGATACAGAAACTGATTTCAAAGTAATACAACGTATTGCAAAAGGAACAATTACTAAAGTTGATTTATATGTTCTAACAAGACTTTGTGATTATCTTGTTTGTGACATTGATGATATTATTGAATACAAAAAGAATGATTAGAAAAAGTTAATCATTCTTTTTTATCTGTTGAACCAAATCCTCCAGTACGAACACCATCTGCTTCATCATTATCTACAGTTAAGAACTTGTGGAAAATCACTTGTCCAATAACATCACCCTTGTGGATTACTAAATCTTCATCTTTAAAGTTATAGTATTGGAAATAGAAATGTCCATCATTACTTTCATTTCCATAATAGTCTGCATCAACAATTCCAATACTATTTGCCATAACAAATCCTTTTTTAGGTCCACCACTACGGTTTACTAACATATAGTATTCATCTTCCATACAGTAAGCTTTAAGTCCTGTAGGAATTAAGACAGGTTTTTGTCCCAAATGGAATGGAGGTATTACAACATCTTCTGCTGCTTCTACATCATATCCAGCTGCATGTTTTGTTTTACGAACAGGAAGATGAATATCCTTATCTTCCCATCCCTTTGCTATTTCAAATCCTCTTTGTCGCATAATTATCCTTTCTTTTAGAAACCACAACTACATGTAGCAATTTCTTTAAAATCTTTATCTTCTACATACTTACTATTATCAATATATAATACAATACTTCCTTCTTCTAAACTCTTTGGAACATCAATAATTCTTTGGTTCATACTTCCAACATAGTGAATTTTATCATTCTTTAATTTCATGACAAATCGTCCTTCTAAAAGAACATCAATATTCTTTAAAATATCTTCCAAGTCTTTATCTAGTTCTCTTTGAGCCATCAATTCTTCCCAAGTATATCCTGTATAACACCAAATTGTTTTTGTTGGATAAATTTGGCGAATGTTCGTTACTAAATCTCTTATCGTTTTACGATTTCCTAAGAATAGAGGGTCTCCTCCTGATAAAGTAATTCCACTACACCAGTCTTGGTCTAGTTGTTCATAAATTTCTTTAATGGTATCATCATCAAACTCTACACCATCATCAGGATCCCAAGTTAAGGCATTTTGACAACCTGGACACTTATGAGAACAACCGGAAACCCAAAGTACCACACGTAAGCCTTCCCCATTTAACATATCTGCTTTTGTTATATTATGGTACTTCATTACATTGACTTCCTTTCTGCGATTTCTGTCATCTTAGCGGCATTTAATCTTGTATCTCCATGAACTCTTGAATAAGATAAGTATCCATTCATACGGTCAATTTTCGTTAAATCACTACTTCCACATTTTGTACAAACATCCATATCAAGTTCTTCATGTCCACAAACATTACAATAAGATAAAGATAAGTTAACACCTTCATAGAAACCTTTTTCCATTGCACGTTCTACATAAGTAACCATTGCTTCCTTATTATAATTTAAGTTATAACGAACATATTGGATACGTCCACCTCTAAATAAATCCCAGAAACGACCTTCTAAATCTTGTTTTTCTATTCCAGTAATGTCTTCCCAAACACCACAGTGGAAACTGTTAGAAACATAATCTCTTTCAGAAACTCCTTTAACAATACCATATTTCTTTCTAAATTGTTCAACTTGTGTACCGCAAAG
>CANQWT010000017.1 GCA_947627635.1 uncultured Bacilli bacterium | reverse complement strand
CTGATGCTTCTATTGTTGAAATGGATACTGTCATTGGTACTAAAGGTGGTAAGGGTGGTAAATGTATGCTTACTTTATTATTTAGAAAATATAACTTCATGCTTATTTACCTACTCCCTTATAAACAATCTAAATATGTTACTACTCTTTTTAATATCATTAAAAAAAGATTAGGAACTGAGGAATTCAAAAGATTATTTGAAGTTATTCTTACTGATAACGGCACTGAATTCTCTGATCCTGAATCTATTGAGCTTGACTTTTCAACTGGTGAAAAGCTAGTTAATCTTTTCTATTGTGACCCTAACTGTTCATGGCAGAAAGGGTCTATTGAAAAGAACCATGAATTTATCAGATATATTATTCCAAAAGGCACTTCTTTCGCTGGTATTAGTCAAAACGACTGTTATTTAATGGCTTCCCACATTAATTCTATACCTAGATTATCTTTAAATAATCATTCTCCTTATGAAGAAGCTTTCAATTTCATTGGTAAACAAAATATCGATAAATTTCATATATGTAAGATTGAATATGATGATATCAATCTTACTATTAGATTACTTAATAAGTAATCTATAAAATTTAATTTAGGCCAAAATACATACATTCAAATATTACAAAACAAACGGAACGTTATCTCTTTTCAAAAAAAATTTTCCAAACTTTCCGTCCTTTTGTGTGTACAAATTCGACTTAAATTGCTTGTGTTTTATCATATTTTATATATTTTTACAATTTTTTTATCCATTTTTCCCTTATTTTACGGTAATTTAAAAAAAGAAAGATAACTTCCTTGAAATCCGGTAAGTTATCTCTGAATTTAACGAAAAGCGATGCATTCACATCACTTTTTCCATATTTTATTTTTATAAACTATTTTGTGACATTCTTTAAAATAACTGTTTTTGTTCTTGACATCTCTCTTAGAGTAGTCATAATTCCTTCATTACCAATTCCAGAATATTTCCAGCCACCAAATGGTTGCTCAAATGAACGGAAGAAACTTGCACCATTGATAACAAATCCTCCACATTCCATTTGTTCAGATACTTTAATAGCTTTATTCATATCCTTTGTAATGATAGAACCAGAAAGTCCATAAATAGATTGATTAGCAATTTCTACTGCTTCCTCAATTGTATCAAAACCAATAACTGGAATAACAGGTCCAAAGATTTCCATATCTTTAGCAACGTCCATATCTTTTGTAACATTATCTAAAATTGTTGGCGTATAGAAAGCACCTTGTCTTTTTCCACCAAGAATCAATTTAGCTCCTTGCTCAATTGTCGTATTAACTTGTTTTTCAACTTCAATTGCAGCATCTTCACTAATCAAACATCCAATATCTGTATCTTCCTCTTGAGGATATCCAAATTTCAAAGTTTTGATTTTCTCTATCATCTTAGCAATAAAGGCATCTTTTACACTGTTTTGTACTAAAAATCTCTTTGAAGCACAGCATACTTGTCCAGTATTATAAAGACGTCCCCAAACAGTTTCTTCAACAGCAAGGTCAATATCACCATCTTCGCAAAGAATAAATGCATCATTTCCACCTAATTCAAGTGAACTATGAGCAAGGTGACTTGCACAATTTGTTGCAGCATCAATTCCAGCAGCCGTAGAACCGGTTAAACTAACAATAGATACATCCTTATTTTTTGTAAGAGCACTACCAACAACTGAACCACTACCATGTACCACTTGCATAACTCCATATGGAACTCCAGCTTCAATTAAAAGCTCAACATAAGCTGTTAAAGTAAGTGGGTTAATTGATGCAGGTTTCAAAATAGCAGCATTTCCCATAATCAATGCAGGTGGAATTTTATTGATAAAGATATCACTTGGAAAGTTGAAAGGAATAATAGCAACTACTACCCCAAGAGGTTGTTGAATTGTGTATTGAATTGTATTTTCTTGTCCTTTTTCACTTCCACGATAAACAACATTTCCATAGTCGTGTTTTGCACGTTCTACATAGGCAGGAACTCCAATTTGGATATTAGCGATTTCAGCTCTTGCTTCCTTAATTGGTTTTCCTGTTTCTTTAGATAACAACAAAGCTAGTTTTTCACTATCTCTTTTTACAAGTTCTGCAAAGCGAGATAAAATATCACACCGTTCATGAAGTGGAACTTTTTCCCAAGACTTTTGTGCTGCTTTTGCAGTTTGAACAGCTTCATCAATTTGTTCAACAGTAAGACTTGGTACTGTATCTACGAGTTCCCCTGTTGCAGGATTCTTGACTTCAATGACTTTTCCATCCTTAGAATCCACCCAATTGTTCCCAATTAAACTTTTCATGTTTCCTCCTTATTCTCCAAATCCTGTGAATGATAATGAAAGTCCTCCAACAGAATTAGCACTATGGTCTCCACGTCCATACTCACCAAAAGTAAAGACCATTAAGAATTTTTGAGTTGGTAAAACTTCTTTAACTTTTGGATAAATTTCATTTTCACATCCAGCAAGAGCAAGACCTAATCTTCTTCCTCCACAGTGTACTAAGAAGTAACTTGTTGGATTTTCCATTAAACTATTTAGTTCCTTTATTGTTTTAGGGTTTGCTTCAACAATATCAGAAGCACTACCTTCCATTAAGCATACAGTTGTACCTACTGTTAAGTTTGCTCCAATATTGAAAGATTTATCTTCGTTACAAGCCATAGGGTGACGTATCAAAGTAACACTTCCAATTGGGTCTTTTACACCTAATGGATTATGAATTGTTTCAGTAAGTAAGTTTCCACCAGCAATTTGCTCTAAAGTTTTACCAGTCCATTCACAATATTTATCAGCTGCAGGAACTCCATCAATTTCAACAAGTGTTCTTGCTCCACTAATCTTTGTGATTATACCATATTTACCAGTTTCTTTATATTGACCAGCATAGATATTTTTAATTTCACTATCAGTATAGAATACAGCAATAACACAACCATCTGCGAAAGAATCACCATCATTTAATAGACTCCATTTTCCTTCAACAGTATTATCAGCAGCACTTCCACCAAATACTGGAACATCTCCTAAAACATCTTGAATACCTTTCATGTATGCTTCTTCTTCTTTGGGGCTTGCACTCATAAAGAAGAAATCAGGTTTTCTTGTACCACTTGCTTTAGACTGTACTTCTTTAGCAAGACGTTTTCCAATTTCTCTTGCATCTTCTCCATTGTTTGCACATCCTGCAGTTACAACTTCTGCATCTCCTCCGAAAGTCATTATTCCAACATAACCATCTTCACTATTAAAGTAACCATCTTGTGTGCAGATAGCAGCACTTGATGTACAACCTACGATAGAAAGATTAGGACATGTATCTTTAATTCCTTTCATAATTTCTTTTTGGTCCATTACACATGAAGTAAATAATAAACCAACTTGACCATTTTCAACACTGGCCATTTTTGCAGCTTCACATCCTGCTTGATAGGCATCTTTGTTTTGACTATAACCTACATTTGTTTTTAACATTTTTCCCTCCACTTCCGATTGAGTTTACACTCTATCTTAAATTCATTTTATCACAAAATAAGAAAAGTGTATCGTTTTTTAAGAGAATTTTAAAAAAGAAAGTTAAAAACAACAAAAACAATATCAACTATAATAGCGCCAATTAAAGAAAATGCACAATGAATAATAGGTAGAACAAAAAACAAACATCCATTGATACATTTAGGTTCATCATTTTTATCAAGTGAAATCAAAGAATAAACAAATAAAGAAATCCAAAAGATATAAGAAACAAATATTCCCATTATTGTAGCTATAGGAAGAAGACCTCCTTCATCTACAAACTTAAAAATGCATCCATCTATTGCTCCACACAATAACCCTATAATAATAATTCCAATTATAAATACTAAATCCAGTTTATTAGACTTTTTCTTTTGCATATAATTTTCCCTACCTTCAACTTAAAATTTATCTTATTTTTTAGCTGTCACATGACAAATAGGAATACCTTTTTCTCTAAATTTCTTTTCATATTCACTAACTGCAGTATCAAGATTTAAGTCTTTCGTATAATCAAGAGATATTAAAGATAAAGTATATCCATGTTGGCTTAACGTTTCTAGAGAATATATGAATAATGAAACATTATCTGTTTTCATTTCGATTTCTTGTTTATCTTTAAAAATTAAATCATATTGTTCTAAGAAAACAGGACTTGTAAGACGATGCTTTGCTTGTCTTTTCTTAGGCCATGGGTCTGAAAAATTCAAATAGATTTTATCTACTTCATGAGAGAATATAGATGCAATATCGAAAGCATCGTAGCGATATATTTTTAAGTTTTCTAAACCTTCAGGAATTTTTGGAAGAGCTCGCGCTACAACTTTATCAAATTTTTCTATGCCAATATAGTTAATCTCAGGATGTTTCAAAGCCATTTCAATAATAAAGTCTCCTTTTCCCATACCAATTTCAATATGAAGAGGTTGAACTTTAGAAAATAATGTTTCAGTTTTTCCAAGATAATCTTTTGGATTTTCAATTAAATAAGGAGATGCTTCCATAATTTCAGTAGCATTTTTTAAATTTCTAAGTCGCATAAAGTTCTTCCTTTCTTTCATCTATCATAACATATTTTATTTTATAGATAAATTTAAAAAGGATAAAATTATTATCTTTTACCCCTTATTTCATGTGAATATTTAATTTGTCTTTTCTATTGAGGTGTTAGGACAATGCGAAAGGAAATTGCTGTACTCATACTACCACCTTCATTAGCACTACCAAAAGCAAAGATACCTGCATATGCATTATCATTATTTTGAAGTCCACTACGAATAAACCAAGGTAATGTTTTGTCTACTATCCATGCTGCATCACCATACCACCTTGAAAACTCACTTAAAGCATGGCCTTTACATGGACCACCATTACATGCTGTATTTGTATTTGAAGTTGTGTATACATCATAGTATTTTTCGGAAGGCCAGTCTCTATCACTTGTAAAACTTCCATCTGTTAATAAACCAGGATATCCTGAATTCGCACTTACTGTATTACCGCTTCGCTTTTCAAACACTCCCATTGTATATTCCCAAGTTCCTCCGTTGATATCATATATTCCTGTAATGTTTCCTGTACTACTTGCTCCAGCACCTGCATAGCCTGCTCCTACTCCTCTATCTGTTAGATCATCATAAGTATAAATACAATTATTTACACTTGAAGCAGTTGCAACTCCTGAAGAACAGCCTGTCACATAACCGCTATAATTATTCATATAGACTTCTTTATTTTCTCCAGTGTAGAGTTTATTTCCATATTTTCCATATTTGCTTTGAGTTAGGTAAGAAATCAGTGCCCATTCTGTGTTCTTTGAAGCATGTGCATCATATGTACTTTGGTCAAATCCGTATATGTTTCCTACTTTTGTTATTCCCATAGATACTAACTCTAATGTGGATACTTTTATCCATCTCCAACTATATGTGTCAGGTTTGATTATTGCTTTGTTAGGATCTTCTATATCTTTTTCTGCTTCTGCTGTTGTATCTGCATCCATATATCCCGTCTCAAATTTGCCTATCCATACTCCAGAAAGGTTCTTTTCACCAAACGTAAATCCAGGTGGTGTGTACCAATTACTTACTTTATCATTCTTCCTATATTCTGCACTACCATCGTCTTTTGTAGAACTAGAAATAAATTTTACGTCAATTTCTCCGGGTAATAATTGGCTTGGTTCATCCTCTCTTCCTTCTTCTTTCTTTCCATAGGGTTGTTGTATTGTATAACTATATCTTGGTATCCATACCCACATTTGGAGGATATCACTCATATATACTTTTGTTCCTGCTTCGGCATTCTTGTATGTATCTCTACTTTCATTCGTTACTGTTACTGCATTCGCCCATATTTGTCTCTCATAATCATACCATCTACTTGAAGTATCTGCCTTCACCCAATTATATCCATTATATACGACTGGTATCATATTATCACTTAGGACTGGAGGATTTGGTGTTCCATTATCATATTCATCTGTATTCTGTACTCCCTCTACTCTTATCTTCCCATAGAATACTTTACCTTGTGCTTCATTATCTGCATCATAGTTTAACCATATCTTTAGTTCATAACTTATTTTTTCTGTTCCTATTGTTCCTTTGTCTAAAAGTCTACTACTATCTAATGTTTCCGTATTATATAAGTTATCTATCTTCAACTCATATCTGATATCTTTTTCTTCTAATTCTTGACACTCTACACATGAAGACTCACTATCTGCATCTTCTTCCTCACATTTACTACATTCTTTCATTGCTTCACTATCTGTATCTAAATAAATAGAATAGTCTATCTTCTTATTTCCTTTATTCTCTAGTGTAAAAGTATATGCTTCTACTTCTTTACCTTGTTCATCTTTTACTGGAACTGCATCTTCTATTTGTATTCCTTCATTTGTTTCATCTAATATTAGTTCTAGTTTATCTCCTATAATAGATACTTTCTTTTCTCCTCTTAGTGTTACATGTAACCAAGCATAACTTATTCCTATAATAACTAATATAAGCACTAGTGTCATTATATCTTATTAAAAGTACCCCCCCCCGATTTATGAAATTTCAGCATAAAAAAAGAAGCTTACTTACTAGCTTCCTTTCCTTCTTCAACTAATTTTAAGATGACCATTAAAGCATCATCACCACGACGTTCTTCAAGTTTTAAGATTTGAGTATATCCACCATTACGATTAGCATAACGGCTTGCTAAATCATTAAATACTTTATTTACTACTTCCTTATCATTGTGGACAAATGCTAAAGCTCTACGACGAGCTCCAAGGCTTCCATCTTTTCCATAAGTAATCATTTTATCAACAAATTTACGAACTTCTTTTGCTCTTGTTTCAGTTGTTTGAATACTTTCATTCATGATTACTTGTTTCGTAAGTGTTGCTAACATACTTCTTCTATGTTTGTTATCAACACCTAATTTTCTATATGCCATTTTCTAACCTCCTTCTAATCATCTTCTCTTAGGACAAGGCCTAATTCTCTAATTTTATCAAGAACTTCTTTAAGAGATTTCTTTCCTAAATTGCGTATTTTCATCATATCATTCTCACTCTTATTTACTAAGTCTTGAAGAGTATGAATACCTGCACGTTTTAAACAGTTATAGGCACGAACTGAAAAATCTAAGTCTTCAATAGATGTCTCAAGTGCTTTTACTTTAGGGTCTTCAGTTTTTTCAATCATCATTCCACTTACATCTGCGATACTACTTAAATTTGTAAGTAAATCAAAATGTTCAATTAAAATACGAGATGCAAGAGCAATTGCTTCTTCAGGCTTCATAGAACCATTTGTATAAACTTCCATGATTAACTTATCATAGTCTTCACTTTGTCCAACACGTGCTGGCTCTACTTCATATGCTACACGTTCAATTGGTGAATAAAGTGAATCGATTGCAATAACACCAACTTTTTTATTATCAAGTAAGCGTTTGTTTTCTTCACTTCTTACATATCCACGACCATTTGTAACAGTCATTTCCATTTCGAGTTTTCCACCCTTAGCAATTGTTGCGATAACATGGTCCTTATTGATAATTTCAACATCAGAATCTGTCTCAATATCTCCTGCGGTTACAACACCTTCCTTAGAAGTAGATAAACGAATTGTCTTTGCTTCTTCAGAATGATTTTTAATAACAACACCTTTTAAGTTTAAGATAATTGTCGTAACATCTTCAACAACACCATCAAGTGTTTGGAACTCATGAAGAGCACCTTCAATTTTAACACTAGAAATAGCACTACCAGGAAGAGATGATAACATTACACGACGAAGTGCATTTCCAAGAGTTGTACCAAATCCTCTTTCTAATGGTTCTAATTCAAACTTTCCATAAAAATTATTTTCTACATAATCCGTAATTTTATATACGGGCTTTTCAAATTGTAACATGAAACTAACCTCCCTTTAGTTATTACCCTCTTGGGCGTTTTGGTGGACGACATCCATTATGTGGAATTGGAGTTACATCATTGATTGCAGTAACTTCAAGTCCAGCTGTTTGTAAAGACCGAATAGCTGTTTCACGTCCAGGTCCTAATCCTTTAACAAATACTTCTACTTTACGCATACCAAGGTCAAATGCTGCCTTTCCTGCACTTTCAGCAGCCATTCCTGCAGCAAATGGAGTTGATTTTTTACTTCCCTTAAATCCAATTGCTCCACTAGATGCCCAACTAATTGTGTTTCCATCTTTATCTGTAATCGTCGTGATGGTGTTATTAAATGTAGAATGGATATGAGCAATACCTTCAGGTACGTTCTTTTTCACTTTTCTTTTTCTTGTCTTATAAGCCATACTTTAACCTCCTTCTCGACTAAACTTTCTTCTTATTTGCAACGACTTTACCTCTACCCTTACGAGTACGAGCATTACGATTTGTTCTTTGTCCTCTTACAGGAAGTCCTCTTTTATGACGAGTTCCTTGATAAGAATTGATTTCCATTTTGGTTTTGATATTCATACTAACTTCACGACGTAAGTCACCTTCAGTTAAGTATTTACCAACTTCATCACGAAGACGAATTTGTTCTTCTTGAGTAAGTTCTCCTGCTTTCTTTGCTGGGTCTACTTTTGCATCACGACAAATCGTTTTTGCTAAATTACGTCCAATTCCATGAATACTTGTAAGTGCGATACAAGTATGTTTTTCATTTGGAATATCTACACCTTTAATTCGTGCCATTTCTTATACCTCCTTTTAACCTTGTCTTTGTTTGTGTTTAGGATTTTCGCAAATAATACGAATTGTTCCTTTTCTTTTAATAATTTTACATTTCTCACAGATTGGTTTTACACTTGCTTTTACTTTCACTTTAATCTCTTCCTTTCATTTACGATAGGTAATACGCCCACGTGTTAAGTCATATGGAGATAGTTCTATCATGACAGTATCACCCGGTAAAATGCGAATGTAGTTCATTCGTATTTTACCAGAAACGTGAGCTTCTACAATGTGCTTGTTTTCTAGTTCGACTTTAAATTTTCCACCAGGAATAATTTCAAGTACTTTTCCTTCTATTTCAATCACATCATCTTTAGCCATCTTTTCACTCTCCTGTTAGTATCTCGCACCCATCTTCTAACACAACAACTGTATGCTCGAAATGTGCGGATGTACTTCCATCGTCTGTTAGAATAGTCCAGCCATTATCAATATCTTCATAAATTTCTGGACTTCCTAATGTTAACATAGGTTCTACAGCGATAACCATGCCTTTTCTAAGGCGAGGCCCTGTTCCCTTTTTTCCAAAATTTGGAACATCAGGGTCTTCATGCACAGTTGTACCAACACCATGTCCTACAAGTTCACGAACAACTCCTAAATGATGAGATAAAGCATAAGTTTCAACTGCTTCTCCAATATCACCAATATGAGCATTTTCTCGAATTGCTTTTAATCCTTCATATAGTGCCTGTTCTGTATCATGAAGTAAAGCTTTCTTTTCCTCACTTACTTCACCAACAGCATAGCTCCATGCAGAATCTCCATGATAGCCTTGATAACAAGCTCCAATATCAATGGATACAATATCGCCATTCTTTAACTTATAGTCACTAGGTATTCCATGAACAACTTCATCATTCACACTAATACAAAGTGCATTGGGAAATCCTTGATACCCTTTAAAAGAAGGTGTTGCTCCTTGTTTCCTAATAAAAGCTTCTCCAAGACGATCAAGTTCTTTTGTTGTTATTCCCTCTTTAATAAAAGGCTTCAAGTATTGATGCGTTTCATAAACGATATGTCCAGCCCGTCTTAAGAGTTCAATTTCTCTTTCGCTTTTAATCGTTATCATTTATGTTCCTCCAAGACAGTTATAATATCTTTAAATATTGCATCAATTTCTTTATTACCATCTATCTTATATAAAACACCTTTTTTTTCATAGTAGTCAATTAACGGTCCCGTTTTTTCAAGATAGATTTGGTAACGATTTTGAAATGATTCTAAGTTGTCATCATTTCTCTGATATAAACTTCCACCACAGACATCACAAGTCGATTCAATTTGAGGAGATTCACTTTCTACATTGATATTATAGATAGCTCCACACTCTTTACAAACTCTTCTTCCTGTAATTCTTTTGGCAAGTAGTTTTTCATCAATATCTAGATAAATCACATATCCAAGTTCTTGTCCTAATCGACGTAAGATTTCATCATATTTTTCTGCTTGTTCCACATTTCTTGGAAACCCATCTAAAATATAACCCTTCTTGCAATCATCTTCTCCTAATCGGTTTTCAATTAAGGTATACATGATTTCGTCTTTGACAAGCTTTCCACTTGTAATCGTTTCTAATACATATTCACCAATTTCACTATCTTCCTTCATGACTTCTCGTAAGATGTCACCTGTAGAAATATGAGGAATATGATACTTCTCTGAAACAAGTGTAGACTGTGTTCCTTTCCCCGCAGCAGGGGGTGCTATAAAAATAATATTTTTCATCTTCTCTTATATCCCTTTTTATAATTTCTAGAAAGTAGGCTTCCTTCAAGTTGTTTATAAGTTTCAAGTGCAACTCCAACAACAATCAATAATCCAGTTCCACCAATTGATACAGTGGTTGGTAAATTTGATATATTAGAGAACACAATAGGAAGTCCTGAAATCACAACTAAGAAAGTTCCACCTAGAATTGTTAATCTTGATAAAATCTTTCCTAAATATTTCTTTGTTTCTTCTCCTGGGCGAATACCTGGAATGTATCCTCCACTTTCTTGTAGGTTCTTCGCAAAATCTTCTGGTTTTAAATACATAAAGGTATAGAAATAACCAAATAAGTAAATGAAGATTGCAAAAATTAAGAATCCAACTGGTGTTGTATAAGTCAAGTACTTTTGAACAAATAAAGTAAAGCCCTCTTTGTTAATAACTTGAGCAATAATTCCTGGTATAGAAATTAAGCTTGAAGCAAAGATAACAGGAATTACTCCTGCAGCATTGACTTTAATTGGCATAAAGCTTGCTGCTTGTCCATAAGCATTCGTTGATTTATTCGCATATTGTATTGGAACTCTACGCTCTGCTTGTTCGACATAAATAACACCAATAATAATTAAGAAATAGATGAGTACAAATCCTATGAATTTAATGATACCTAAAGTTATTGTCTGTGCAGAATCAAAGACAACTAAACCATTAAATGCATCAATAAACATTTGTGGTAGGGTTGCAATAATACCTGCCATAATGATAAGACTTAAGCCATTTCCTATTCCTTTTTGTGTAACTTGGTCTCCTAACCATAAAAGGAAAGCAGTACCAGCAGTTAACACCGTTGAAATATATAAATATTGTCCAGGATTTGCAGTATTTCCAAGGAACATAAAGGAAAATGCATATCCTTCAATGAAGGCGAATAATAATCCTAAGAACCTTGAAATTTGATTGATTTTTTGTCTTCCAACATGACCTTGTTTACTCATTTCTTGTACGGATGGTACAATCTCTTGTAAAAGTTGCATGACGATTGTCGCACTAATATATGGCATAACTCCAAGTGCGAAAATTGAAAATCGTTTTAATGCTCCTCCACCCATAGAATTCATGAGTTCTAAAAACCCTAAATTGCTTGTTACATCTTGTGTTCCTGGAATACGGATAGCCGTTCCAACAATAAAGATTGTGAGCGCAACTAAGGTAAAGCGAATTCGCTTCCTCAAATCTTTATTAGTAGGTGCGAAAATTTGCTTTAGTGTAGAAAACATCTTAAATCACCTCGGCTTTGCTTCCACTCTCTTTAATCTTTTCTAGTGCACTTTCTGAAAATTTATTAGCTTGAATTGTTAACTTCTTTTCTAAGTTACCTTCTCCAAGAACCTTAATTCCTGAAAGTTGTTTTTTAATAATTCCTTTTTCCTTTAATAAGGCAGGAGTTACAACTGTACCATTTTCAAAACGGTTTAAGTCACCAACGTTAATAACTGCATATTCCTTTTTGAAAATTGCATTACTAAATCCTCTCTTTGGTAGTCTACGATATAGTGGTAATTGTCCACCTTCAAATACTGGATTTACTCCACCGCCACTACGTGCGTTTTGTCCTTTTTGCCCTTTTCCACTTGTCTTACCAAGTCCACTACCTGGTCCACGTCCTACACGACGACGTTCTTGTTTTGCTCCAGGATTTTTTTCTAATTCATGTAATTTCATTATCCTAAAATCTCCTCTACTGTTTTTCCACGAAGACGGGCAACTTCTTCTGGAGTTTTAATTGATTTAAGTGCATTAAGTGTAGCTGTTGCCATGTTGATTTTTGTTCTTGCTCCAAGAGACTTAGATACAATATCACGAACTCCTGCAAGTTCTAGAATTGCACGAACACTACCACCAGCAATAACTCCACGTCCTGCTTTAGCAGGTTTTATAATAACACGAGCAGCTCCACTTCTTCCAACTGCTTCATGAGCAATGGTACGACCATCGATAAGAGAGATTTTAATTACATTCTTTTCGGCATCTTGAATTGCCTTTTTAATTGCATCAGGTACTTCAGAAGCTTTTCCGATACCTAATCCAACACGTCCTTTTCTATCCCCAATTACAACAACTGCTTGGAACCGGCGTTGACGTCCACCTTTGTTGACTTTAACAACACTTTTAATCTCAACGACTAATTCCTCAAATTGTTTCTCTTTTGGGCTCATGTTCTTTTGCATAATACCCTCCTTTAGAACTCTAATCCATTTTCACGTGCTGCGTCTGCTAACGCCTTAACACGTCCATGATAAAGATATCCACCTCTATCAAATACAACTTTTGTAATGTTGGCATCTTTTGCTTTCTTAGCAATTAACTCTCCAACTTTACTTGCTGCTTCTACATTACTTCCGTTTTTAAGCTTTAATTCTTTATCTAATGAGGAAGCAGATACTAATGTTTTTTTGTTTTCATCATCAATGATTTGTGCATAAATTCCAGTATTAGAACGGAACACATTTAATCTTGGTAATGCTTCTGTACCTTTTAGATGACGTCTAATTCTATCATGACGAACAAGACGCATACTATTTCTTGACTTTTTACTAATCATACTTTTTTCTCCTTCCTACTTTTAAGCAGCTTTCTTTCCTTCTTTACGTCTGATATGTTCATCTTTATAACGTATTCCTTTACCTTTATATGGTTCAGGTTTACGTACTTTACGAACATTTGCAGCAAACTCTCCAACAAGGACTTTATCAATTCCTTTTATAGTAATCTCTGTATTGCTTGGTGCTTCTACTGTTAATCCTTCAGGGATTTGTAGTTCTACAGGATGAGAATATCCAGCATTGATTACAAGTTTTTTGCCTTGTACATTGAAACGATATCCAACTCCTACAATTTCAAGACCTTTTTCGTAACCTTTTGTTACACCTGTAATCATATTTTGAAGAAGTGCATTCATCGTTCCATGCATTGCTTTCGCTGCAGCGTCCACTCTATCAAGAGTAATTTCATTTCCCTCTTGTTTCATACTAATTCCTTTTAGCATGACTTGAGATAAGCTTCCCTTTGGGCCCGTTACTTTAACAATATTATCATTTAATTCTACTGTAACGCCTGTGGGAACTTCAATTTTACGATATCCTATACGGCTCATTTTGCCACCTCCTTAAATTACCAAATGTATGCGAGTACTTCTCCACCTACATTTTGTTTACGAGCTTCTTTATCTGTCATAATACCTTTAGATGTTGAAAGAATTGCAATTCCAAGTCCATTTAAAACGGTAGGAACTTCTGTATTCTTTACATAAACACGAAGACCAGGTTTTGAGATTCTTTTAAGACCTGTGATGACTCTTTCTTTCTTTTCACCATACTTTAAGGTTAAAACAATCGTACCTTGTACATCGTTTTTTTCTAATTTGTAGTCTTCAATAAATCCTTCTTCTTTTAAAATTCTTGCAACTTCAAGTTTTAACTTTGAAGAAGGGACAACTACTTCAGTATAACGCATTTGATTTGCATTTCTGATACGTGTTAACATATCTGCAATTGTATCCGTTACTACAGCCATCTTTTGTTTCTCCTTTCTTATAATACCAGATTACCAACTTGATTTTTTAATTCCTGGTATTTGTCCTTTATAAGCTAATTCGCGAAAGCAAATACGGCAGATACCAAATTTACTCATAACTGCGTGTGGTCTTCCACATCTTGCACAACGAGTATAGGCACGTACCTTGTATTTAGGTTTGCGATTTGCTTTTACAATCATACTTTTCTTTGCCATTTTTACCCTCCAATTACTTTCTAAAAGGAATTCCAAGTCCTGCTAATAAGTCATAAGACTCTTCATTTGTTTTTGCAGTTGTGACGAAGATAATATCCATACCACGAACTTTTAAAACATCATCGTAGTCAATTTCTGAGAAAATCAATTGTTCTTTAATTCCCATTGTATAATTTCCACGTCCATCAAATGATTTTGGACTAACTCCTCGAAAATCACGAACACGTGGAAGAGCAATTGCAATTAACTTATCAAGGAATGTATACATGTTTTCTCCACGTAATGTAACCTTGCATCCAATTGATTGTCCTTCTCTAACTTTAAATCCTGCAATAGATTTTTTTGCTTTTGTTACAATAGGTCTTTGTCCTGCAATTTTAGTAAGGTCTTCTACTGCTGCATCTAATAATTTAGAATTGCTTGTAGCATCTCCTACTCCCATATTGATAACAATTTTTTCAAGTTTTGGTACTTCCATAATTGACTTATAATTATATTTTTCTTTTAGGCTTGGAACAACTTCATTTAAGTATTTTTCTTTTAGGCGGTTCATAAAATACCCTCCTTTCACTAATCAAGCTTTTCGTTTGATTTTTTGCTAATTCTAATTTTTTTATCTTTTTCAGTTGTATATCCGATACGCGTACCCTTTTTTGTTTTTGGGTCAACTATCATGACATTTGATACATGAATTGGTGCTTCTCTTTCAAGTATTCCACCAGTTTCTTGTCCGTTTCCTTTTTGATGTTTTTTAACGATGTGTACGCCTTCTACGATAACTTTGTCTTCGTTTTTAAAGGTTTTGATGATTTTTCCTTCTTTTCCTTTGTCAGCGCCAGATATAACAACAACTTTATCTCCAACTTTTAATTTCATCATATCCTCCTTATAGTACTTCCTTAGCAAGGGAAACTATTTTCATATAATCTTTTTCACGAAGTTCACGTGCCACTGGACCAAATATACGTGTTCCAACTGGACTCTTATCATCACGAATAATGACACAAGCGTTATCATCAAATTTGATATAACTTCCATCGTCACGTCTTACTCCTTGTTTTGTACGTACGATAACTGCTTTAACCACTTTTCCTTTTTTCACAGCGGAATTTGGAATTGCTTGTTTTACTGTTGCAACAACAACGTCTCCAATATTTGATGTCTTTCTATGACTTCCGCCAAGACAACGAATTACTAAGACTTCACGTGCTCCAGAATTATCAGCAACCTTTAATCTAGTTTCTTGTTGTACCATAGATTTTTTCCTCCTTTACTTTAGAGTTATAGAATAACTGCTTCTTTTACGATTTCTTTTAAATAGAAATGCTTTGTTTTTGAAATTGGACGTGTTTCAACAATACGTACAACATCTCCAACTTTTGCTTTATTCGCTTCATCATGCACACTATATTTCTTAGAAGATTTTACTCTTTTATGATAGAGTGGATGCATTTTATAAGTTTCCACTAAAACCGTAATGGTCTTATTATTTTTTGAACTTACAACTGTTCCTGTTAATTCACGACTTTTCTTTTCCATAAGATTGTCCTCCTACTTTGCTTCTTCGCGTTCTTTAAGAACGGTCTTTAATCTTGCAACGGTGTGTCTTAAATCTCTTAGTCTTGAAGGCTTTTCTAGGTTTCCAGTTGCTTGTTGAAAACGTAGGTTGAATAGTTCTTCTTTACATTCTTTTAACTTTTGGTTAATTTCTTCAGTTGTCATTTCTCTAATTTCTTTTACCTTCATTACTTTTCACCACCAGTTTCTCTTTTTACAAATTTACATTTAATTGGTAACTTGTGACTAGCAAGGCGTAATGCTTCACGAGCAACTTCTTCAGATACTCCTGCAATTTCAAACATGATTTTGCCTTCTTTAACAACGGCAACCCATCCTTCGACATTACCTTTACCTTTTCCTTGACGAGTTCCAATTGGTTTTGCTGTAAGTGGTAAGTGTGGGAATATATTGATCCATACTTTTCCACCACGCTTCATATAACGTGTCATGGCAACACGAGCAGCTTCGATTTGATTTGCTGTAATCCAAGCACCTTCTTTTGCTTGTAAGCCATATTCACCAAAGTGTAACTCCGTATTTCCTTTTGCTTTTCCTTCATAAGGAAGGCGATGTACACGACGATATTTTGTTCTTGATGGAATTAACATAATTACTTACCTCCTTTACCTTTTTTTGAAGGAAGAATTTCACCTTTGTAAATCCATACCTTAACTCCAATTTTTCCAAATGTTGTATCTGCTTCGCTTGTAGCATAGTCAACATCTGCACGAAGTGTATGTAGAGGAATAGTTCCTTCTGTATAACCTTCGCTTCTTGCCATTTCGGCACCACCTAAACGTCCTGATACTTGTGTCTTAATTCCTTTTGCTCCTGCTTTCATTGCATTTCTAATAGCACGTTTTTGAGCCATTCTGAATGAAGCACGATTTGCAATTTGATTTGCAATGGAATCAGCAACAAGTTGGGCATTGATATCGGCTTTTTTGATATCAGCAATAGTGATTTGTACAGGTTCTCCTGCAACATTTGAAAGGTTCTTCTTTAATTTTTCAATCTCTTCACCACCACGACCAATCATAATTCCTGGTTTTGATGTATGAACGATGACTTCGCATTTCTTAGAAGTTCTTTCAATTTCGACTTTAGCAATTCCAGCATTCTTTAAGTTTTTACTTAAGTACTTACGGATTTTTAAATCACGGTCTAATGTACTTGCGAAATCTTTCTTATTGGCATACCATTTTGCTTCCCAGTCTTTATTGATACCAAGTCTAAGTCCATTTGGACTAACCTTTTGTCCCATAAGTCTCCTCCTTCATTATTTACTTGCCACAACAATAACAATGTGACTTGTTCTTTTATCTTTGTGTCCAATACGTCCACGTGAATCAAATAATACACGTTTCATAACTGGACCTGCATCAACTCTTGCTTCTTTTACATATAATGTATTTACGTCCATTTGATTATTGTTAACAGCGTTCGCAACAGCTGAATCTAATACTTTCTTTGTAAGCCTTGCAGGCTTTTTATTCATATTGCTTAAAATATTTTGTGCATCACTTACTTTTTTTCCACGAATTAAATCAACGACTAAACGTGTTTTAATGGGAGAAACTCGAAGTGATTTTGCAATTGCTTTTGCTTCCATTTATATTTCCTCCCTCTTACTTTTTCTTATCTTGTCCGTGTCCACCAAATTTACGAGTTAAAGCAAACTCTCCTAACTTGTGTCCAACCATATCTTCTGTTACATAGACAGGGATAAATTCACGTCCGTTATGAACAGCAAAGGTGTGTCCAATAAAGTCAGGATAGATGGTAGAACGTCTTGACCAAGTTTTAATAACTTCTTTTTTTCCGTTTTTATTTAATTCTTGAACCTTTTCTAGTAATCTATCGAATACATAAGGTCCTTTCTTTAAACTTCTTGCCATAGTTCCCTCCTATTTACTTCCACGACGGCGAACAATAAATTTATCCGTCTTTTTATTATTACGTGTTTTAAGTCCAAGTGCTTTTTTACCCCAAGGTGTAAGTGGAGCTTTACGTCCTACTGGAGCACGTCCTTCACCACCACCATGTGGATGGTCATTAGGGTTCATAACTGAACCACGAACTGTTGGGCGAATTCCCATGTGACGTTTACGTCCTGCTTTTCCAAGTTTTACTAAACTTGCATCTTCATTTCCAACTTCACCAACAGTTGCCATACAACTACCAAGTACTTTTCTTTGTTCTCCACTTGATAGTCGAATCATAACATAATTTCCTTCACGACCTAGAATTTGGGCAGAAGTACCAGCGCTTCGTGCTAAGCTTCCGCCTTTTCCAGGACGAAGTTCAATGTTATGGATAACTGTACCTACTGGAATATTCATAATTGGTAGGGCATTTCCTACTTTGATATCAGCAGATGCACCTGACATAATTTCAGTTCCAACTTCTAATCCTTTTGGAGCAATAATGTATCTTTTTTCTCCATCACGATAGTTGATAAGTGCAATATTTGCCGTTCTATTTGGGTCATATTCAATACTTGCTACTGTACCAGGAATATCGAATTTATTACGTTTGAAATCAATAATACGATATTTTCTTTTTGCTCCTCCACCTTGATGTCTTACTGTGATTTTTCCCTGATTATTACGTCCTGAGTTTTTCTTTGCTGTTACAACAAGACTCTTTTCTGGAGTTTTCTTTGTAATTTCGCTATTAACAAGCGTACTTTTCTTTCTTTGTCCTGGGGTAGTAGGTTTATAATTTCTAATTGCCATTTTAAATTCCTCCTTCTAACCAAGGTCAATGGTTTGTCCGTCTTCTAAAGTTACAATCGCTTTTTTAGTACGATTTGTAAGTCCTGTATAACGTCCAACTCTTCTCTTCTTAGGTTTTACGTTTAATGTACGAATTTCTTTTACCTTCACTTTGAAGATTTTTTCAATTGCATTTTTTATTTCTGTTTTATTAGCACGAGAGTCTACTTTGAATACATATTGTCCAATGTTCGCTCTATCTTGTGATTTTTCTGTAATCACTGGTGCTTTGATAATTTCTAAGTACTTAGTATCCATTACTTAAGCACCTCCTCTATTTTTGTAAGTGCTCCTTCTGTAAAGATAACAACGTCTGCATTTACAAGGTCTAATACATTTACTTCATCATTTGCAATTAAAGCAATGTTTTGCAAGTTTCTACTTGCTAGAATTACATTTTCATCAAATGTATCAACTACAATTAAGACTTTCTTATCAGCTACTTTTAAAGTATTTAATAAAGCAACCATTTCTTTTGTCTTTGGTGTTTTGAAGCTTAATTCTTCCATTACGATTACTTCATTATTTGCAAATTTTTCTGATAAAGCACTTTTTAGAGCTAAACGTCTTTCTTTACGATTCATTTTCTTTCCGTAATCACGTGGCACTGGAGTTCCATAACGTCCTCCACCTACCCATTGTACGGCACGGATAGAACCTTGACGAGCATGTCCTGTTCCTTTTTGTCTCCAAGGCTTGCGTCCTCCACCTCTTACTTCACTACGATTTTTAGTAGAGTGTGTTCCTTGTCTTAATGATGCTTGTGCTAAAATTACAGCATCATACATTACTTTTTGGTTTGGTTCAATTCCAAATACTTCTTCGTTTAGTTTTAATTCTTTAATTTCTTCACCTTTAAGGTCTAAAAGTTTAACTTTTTTCATCCTATTTCCTCCTTTCATCACAATATGAGTTGCTTTTTTATTTTCTTTTTTATTCTTCTGTTTTTTCTTCTTGTGATGATTCGTCAGTTGTTTTGTTTTCTTCTTTTGTAGATTCTGTAGTATCTTCGTTTGTCTCTTCTGGTGCTGTTTCAGTTTCTTCTACAGGAGCTTCAGCTGTTTCTTCAGGTGCTTCTGTTGTAACTTCTACAGTTTCTACTGTTTCTTGATTTAAAGTTTCTTGGTAGGTGATTAACTCTTCCATTTCTTTTACTGTATCTTTATTTTTTACAGCAGTTCTAATTAAAACTAAACTATTCTTTGGTCCTGGAACATTTCCTTTAATTAAAAGGCAGTTGTTTTCTAAATCAACTTGAACAATGACTAAGTTTTGTACTGTTGTCATAACATGTCCCATGTGTCCTGGTAATTTCTTACCTTTTAATACGTGCATAGGTCTTAATGTTCCCATTGAACCTACTCCACGATGATATTGTGAACCATGTCCCATTGGTCCACGGCTTTGGTTATGACGTTTGATAACACCTTGGAAACCTTTTCCTTTGCTAACTCCACTAACGTCAACCATTTCACCTTCTGTGAATACTGAAGCGTCTAGAGTTTGTCCAAGAGTGTAGTCACTAACATTTACTCCTCTAATTTCTCTTAAGAAGCGCTTAGGTTCACAGTTTGCTTTTTTTACGTGACCCATTTGTGGTTTGTTACTATGTTTAGGAGATACTGTTTTATATCCTAATTGAATAGCTTCATAACCATCTTTTTCCATTGTCTTAATTTGAGTTACTACATTTGGCTCAACTTCAACAACAGTCACCGGAATTAGTTTACCATTTTTAGTAAACACTTGGGTCATTCCGATTTTTGTACCTAAGATTCCTTTCATTTATTTTTCCTCCTATTATTTTGTTTTGATTTGGATGTCTACTCCGCTTGGTAAGTCAAGACGTGTTAGTGCGTCCATAACCTCCTTGCTTGGATTCTTAACATCAATAAGTCTTTTGTGTGTACGCATTTCAAATTGCTCACGAGAATCCTTATCTTTGTGTACAGCACGTAAGATTGTAAACTTTTCAATTTCAGTAGGTAGTGGTACTGGTCCTGAGATTTCTCCTCCACCTCTTTTGATTGTTTCTACAATCTTTGTGACAGCGTTATCAAGAATTCTATGGTCATAAGCTTTTAGCTTAATGCGTAGTCTTTCTGTTGACATTTTTAAATCCTCCCTTCGCCTATATCGAGTATAGACTTGCTCCGTGCGAATAACCCGATAACCAATTTACAACTTAACCTGGTGTATCGACAACCTCTCACATCTAAGCAGTCACACGTATTTAATTTTAGCATATAAAATAAGGAAATTGCAACTATTTTTTTCACTTTTTATGATTTTTTTGTAACTATATTACATTTGTAAAAAAGTTTATGTATTTTATTCTGTTTTCTTGAATAAGAAAAAGAACCCAATAAATGGGTCTAGTTGTTTGGGGTGAGGACTTGGCGGAAGGAAATATTTACACTCACACTTCCTGCATTATGACCGTGTGCAAAAACTCCTGCGAGAGCATTATTGCGAGAATAACCACCATATAGGAACCATGGCTCAGATGTACTTACCATTTCTGTAAAATCACCATACCACCCTGTTACTTCACCTATGGCATGTCCTTTGCATGGTTTTCCATTACATGCTGTTTCTATTGAGGTAGATGTATATTCATCATAGTATTTAGTATCTGGCCAGTCTCTTGTATTTTCATTAAATTCACTTCCGTCAGCCAATACTCCCTTATATCCTGAATTTGCACTTGTTGTATTTCCTGACATCTTATTAAGTACTCCCATTGTATATTCCCAGGCTCCTCCATTGATATCATAAATTCCTGTAATGTTTCCTGTTGTTGATGCTCCAGCTCCGGCATAGCCCATTCCTTTACCTAGTGAAGTTGTATCACTATATCTATAAGAACAACTTTCCTGCGAAGTTGCCGTTCCTTGACCACTAGAACATCCTGTCATATACCCATTATAATTGTTCATATATACTTGTTTATTTTCTCCTGTGTATAAAGAATTTTCATATTTTCCATACTTACTTTGGGTAAGATAACTGATTAGTGCCCACTCTGTATTCTTTATTGCATGTGCATCATATGTTTCTTGGTCAAAACCATAGATATTTCCAATCTTTGTTATTCCCATGGATACTAGCTCTAATGTAGATACTCGAATGTTTCTCCAAGAAGTAATATTTGGTTTTATTGCTACTAAGTTATCTGTATCCATATCTCCTGGACTTGTTCTTGTAACTGAACCTGTCTCAAATTTACCTACCCATATTCCAGATAAATTCTTTTCTCCAAAGGTGAACCCTGGTGGTGTATACCATCCTTTGACTTTCTCTCCTTTATCATATTGTGCGCCACCATTGTCCGTCGTAGAACTAGAAATAAATTTTACGTCGATTTCTCCTGGTAATAATTGGCTTGGTTCATCTTCTCTTCCTTCTTCTTTCTTTCCATAGGGTTGTTGTATTGTATAACTATATCTTGGTATCCACACATACATCTGAAGTATGTCATCCATATTTACCTTTGTTCCTGCTTCTGCATTCTTGTATGTATCTCTACTTTCATTTGTCACTGTTACTGCATTCGCCCACATTTGTCTCTCATAATCATACCATCTACTTGAGGTATCTGCTTTCACCCAATTATATCCGTTATACACTACTGGTATCATATTGTCTGATAGTACTGGAGGATTTGGTGTTCCATTTTCATACTCTCCTGTATTTTGTACTCCTTCTACTCTTATCTTTCCATAGAAGACTTTTCCTTGTGCATTATTATCTGCATCATAATTTAACCATATCTTTAATTCATAATTGATCTTTTCTGGTCCTCCAATTGTTCCGTTATCTAGTATTCTACTACTATCTAATGTCTCTACAATTGGTAGTTTATTTATAGTAAGTTCATACCTTATATCTTTTTCTTCTAATTCTTGACAGTCTACACATTCTTTCATTGCTTCACTATCTGTATCTAAATAAATAGAGTAATCTATCTTTTGATTTCCTTTATTTTCTAATGTGAAGGTATATGCTTCTACTTCTTTACCTTGTTCATCTTTTACTGGAACTGCATTTTTTATTTGTATTCCTTCATTTGTCTCATCAAGTATTAACTCTAGTTTATCTCCTATAATAGATACTTCTTTTTCTCCATGCAATGTTATTCTTAACCAAGCGTAGCTTATTCCTATTACCAACAGAATTAAAACTATATTCAGTCCATATGATAATTTTAAATACTTCTTTTTATTTTTATTCTCTTCCATATAATGACACCATCCTGTTGTCATTATATATCATTAAAAGTACCCCCCCCGATTTATGAAATTTTGGAATATATTTTTGACAAGTAAGCCCTAAAGTTTTTATTTAAATGCCCGATTTTTTATGTCTGGGCAGTTACTTTTTAAAATATTGAGGGGAATATTAAA